>JALVQH010000114.1 GCA_027031505.1 Campylobacteraceae bacterium
TGCAGGGGTGCTGGTCTCGGCGAATCACCGATGAACATCGCCTGGTTTATCGTCCCACCGATGCCGGGCTCCAAATCGTCTCCTGCCGTTATCACTACGGACACTGATGCACCCTTACCATCCTACCCACACTGCTATCCATGACTGGTACATTACCCACGGTCGTCACGATCTGCCGTGGCGGCAGACGGAGGATCCGTACCGGATCTATCTGAGTGAGATCATGCTTCAGCAGACACAGGTAAACACCGTACTGGAGCGGTTCTATTTCCCGTTTCTGGAACGGTTCCCGACGCTGGCGGAGGTGGCGGCCGCCCCCGAAGAGGCGGTGCTCAAGGCGTGGGAGGGGCTGGGGTACTACACCCGGGCGCGCAACCTCCACGCCACCGCCAGACAAACGCAAGGTGTGCTGCCCTGTACGGCAGCTGAGCTGGAGCAGCTGCCGGGGATCGGACGATCGACTGCTGCGGCGATCGCGTGTTTTGCGTACGGGGAGGCGGTGCCGATTCTCGATGCCAATGTCCGGCGGATACTGTACCGTTTTTTTCGGCGGCGCACTGCCAGAGCGTCCGAGCTCTGGCGGATGGCAGAGCGGTTGTTTGATTCGGCGCACCCTTATGAATACAATCAGGCCATGATGGATATCGGTGCAACGATCTGCACCTCCAAAGCCCCTCGTTGTGCCGAGTGCCCGCTGCACAGCAGATGTCGGGGCAGCGCAATCCCGGAACGCTATCCTGCCCCCCACCCAAGAAAAACCAGACCTGTCCGCAAGCGAATCATGTGGATTTTCACCGATGGGGAGCGGTACGGGGTGCGCAGGGGAGAGGCGCGTCTCCTTGGGGGTTTATACGGCTTCCCTCAGAGCGAAGAGGATGTGATCGGGACGTTTCTTGGAGAGGTGCGTCACCATTACAGCCATTTTACCCTCGAGGGGAAGGTGGTATTGACCGACAAGTACCCCGAAGAGGCTGTGGAGATGTATCCTGTCAATGTGATCGAGACTCTCCCTCTGAGTACAGCAGACAGAAAAGCTCTCGAACTGTTGAAGCACTATTTGCTTTGAGCTCCTCAGTTGCCGTTTACTGTTCACTATACGCCAGCCTGTTTACATTGGTTTGCAATATATTGACAATCGATTCACAAAAGTGGCTTATTCTTTCAGTATCCCGGAAAGTTGGGAGATAGAATTTACCTTCAAAGGATCTAAAATGAAAACAAAAACAATCGTACTGGCATTGGCTGGTTTGGGCCTGGCGACAGTGTTGATGGCTCATGAGCCTCAAGGATCGGAAAATGGAGAGCGGGGAGGCTATGGTATGCATCAGCGGGGCATGGATAGGCCGGGTATGCATCGCGGTGGATTTCGTGACAGCAGACTGATGCGTCACGGGCACCGCAGAGGTTTTATGCGTCGAATGGGACGTGAATTGAATTTGACTTCTGAGCAGCGCAGGCAATTCCGTGAACTGTTCAAAGCAGAACGGAAAGCCAGAGAAGCTGAACGTCGGGTGCAACGCCGTCATGGGAAAAAACGGGGAAGCATGTTTGGCAGCCTCAATCCCGAGACGTTTATGTCGGCGGATCATTTTGACAAAGATGCCTACGTCAAAGCGGTTGAAAAACAGGCACAGCAGCGTCGGACAGAGCGCCGGGACAGGCGTCGAAGCCGACTGGAACATCGGGCGGCTTTTATGGAGAAAATCTTCAACATCCTTACCCCGGAACAAAGGGTGAAATGGATAGAATTGGCTAAAGAGAAATAGTGTATGACAGTCAGCATGTTGTTCGCCCAACACTCTGGCGTCGCGAACGCAAGCGCCCGTTGCACGGGTGGGGCGCTCCTTTGTCGC
>JALVQH010000115.1 GCA_027031505.1 Campylobacteraceae bacterium
TCGAGTATACCGGGCAGGACAAAGAGGGTCAGACCGAAGAGATCACTTACGATTATCTCATCAACGCCACCGGTCCTAAACTGAATTTTGGCGCCACACCGGGTCTGGGCGAGGGGAGCAATATGGGCGAGCACACCGTCTCCGTCTGTACGGCCGATCACGCAACGCATGCCTATCATGAGCTTCAGTCCAAAATCGAAAAGATGAAAAAAGGTGAGCGTCAAACCTTCCTCATCGGTACGGGACACGGTATGTGTACGTGCCAGGGGGCGGCGTTTGAGTATATCTTCAACATTGAGCACAAACTCAAAGAAGAGGGTGTTCGTGATATGGCCGATATTATCTTTATCTCCAACGAATCGTTCCTCGGGGACTTCGGTATGGGAGGTTTGCACTTCAAGACCGGCGGATACGTCACCTCAAGCAAAATCTTTGCCGAGTCGCTCTATGCCGAGCGCGGGATGGACTGGATCATCGGCGCACACGTCAACAAGGTCGAAGAGGGTAAAGTCACCTACGAATCGCTTGACGGTGAGATCGATGAGCAGGAGTTTGACTTCGCGATGCTGATCCCTCCATTTGCCGGTGTGGGGCTCAAAGCCTTCGACAAAGCCGGAGAGGACATTACAGACAAACTCTTCGCCCCCAACGGCTTCATGAAAGTCGATGCCGACTATACGCCCAAACCGTATGAAGAGTGGAAAGCCTCCGACTGGCCGCGCACCCTCCAGAACCCCGACTACAAAAACATCTTTGCCGCCGGGATCGCCTTCGCACCGCCGCACATCATCTCCAAGCCGATGAGCAGCCCCAACGGTACGCCGATCAACCCGACGCCTCCGCGAACCGGTATGCCCTCAGCCATGATGGGCAAGGCGGTTGCCGCCAGCATCCGTGACATGATCAACGGCGCACCCGAGCCGACCCACACCGCCTCCATGGCTGAGATGGGTGCAGCCTGTGTCGCCTCAGCCGGCAAAGGGCTGTTCAACGGTACCGCAGCGGCAATGACCGTATTCCCGATCATCCCCGACTTTGAAAAATACCCCGGTACCGGCCGTGATATCCACGGTACCACCGGTGAGATCGGTCTGGCTGCCCACTGGGTCAAGCATATTCTCCATCACGCCTTTATCTGGAAAGCCAAGCTCAAGCCGGGCTGGACGCTGATCCCCGAATAAGATGAGGCGCTGCCCTTGGGGGCGGTTTTAGCATAAAGAATACATAAAAATAAGGAGATACACACATGGCACATCAACACGTACAGCACATCGAGCCCTACAGCCCGCAGTTCGGGGCGATGATCCCCGGCGGATTTCAGAAATTCATGCGCACCTGCGTCCTGTGGCAGCTGGTTCGCTTCATCGCGATCAACATCAAAATGACGGTTCTGATCCTCAAATCCCACCACTAAGTGCTCTTTCTCCCTCCTGACGAGGGGGAGCCCCTCCTCTTTTACCTCTTTGCAATTTTTTCAATCCCTCCAAAGGATATTCCATGGTAGAAGAGATACTTACTTTCCCGGATGATCCGAATCCAGTATAATAAAAACAAATAATTAAAATAATTTACAGTTAACTCATATACTTCTCTAACTGTTTTCTGTTACGATTTCTTCCTATTTTTGACCAAAATGCACGTTATCTTGATCTTGGTCGTCGAATGATAAGTTGGTATGCAGTAAACTATAATATAGAATTATAATTAGGAGTGTATTACTCCGATTTATAATCTAAATAACGATTACTTAGGAGGACTGTTGATGGAAGTTGAAATCTCCAGACGAAAGTTCCTGCAGGGTACGGTAGCGATGACCGTAGTCGGCGGTGCGGTCGGGTCGAGTCTCCTCTCGG
>JALVQH010000116.1 GCA_027031505.1 Campylobacteraceae bacterium
CCATTGGGGGGATGGTGGCGGAGATGAGGTGGGTGCCGGACGGGAGAGTGGAGCGGAGTCGATACCCTTTGGGGGTTTTGCGCCAGGCGAAGGTCAACGGTTGCGGGGTGGAATCGTACCGGAGGGGAACCGTATCCTCCTGGTAATAGGCGTGACCGCTCTGAACCATTTCGCGCAGCATGATGGCGCCGTATTCCCCTTTGAGACGGCACGAATGGGGATTGGGATCCTCCAGTCCGGTTGCAAGAAGTTTCTCGATGAAGGGGCGCATCGTGTCGGAGATGTAGTTGTCCCCGTACTGATACCGGAGCGCAAAAGCCATGTTGTCGCAGGTGATCCGGTGCCCCTTGGAGATGGCGCCCGACTTGAGCCATTTGGCTTTGCGGAATTCAAAATCGCTCTGGGTGTCCATAAAGAGGCGGAAGATGACAAATTGACCGTTTGCGGATGTCTGTGTTTTGGATCCCTCCGACGCTTTCCGCGCCAGTTCGATGAGGGAATCCCGCCACTTCTCGGCCGGGTTTCTTGGGGGGACGTCGGCGGACTCGACGTAGGCGATGAGGGCGGCTGCCGCGTGTTTGCACCGGTATCCGACCGGGCAGGTACAGTCGGTATCGATCAGGTAGTTTCCCTGCTGGATTTCGTCGATGTCGATGTGCTGGGTGTAGAGTTGGCGACCGAAGACTTTGGAGCGGAGGAACCACGCGTGGGCATCTTCCTCGTAGAGGTGAAAGGTTTCGACCCGGTTCGTGCGGTAGTACTGCTCCCCCCGCGCATAGGTGAGCGGATCGAAATAGTGCGTGAGGGTCTCGAGGGTGATATCGGGAGCGGTGTTCATCGTGACGTCTTGGGTGTCGAAAGCATGGCGGTTACTGTTTACTCTCTGAACAGTGCCGATCCGACCCGTACCATGTTGGAGCCGCACGCAATGGCCAGTTCGTAGTCGCTGCTCATTCCCATGGAGCAGGTGTCTGCGCCATCCTTCCGGAGGGATTCATAGATGGCGTGAGTCGTCTCAAAACTTTGCTGTATCGTTTTAGTATCCTCGGTATGTGCCCCGATGGTCATGACACCTCTGAGGTGGATACGGGGGAAGCGTTCGATGATCTTTTGATACGTATCGACGGCCGTTTCGGGGGTGACACCGGCTTTGGTCGCTTCGCCGGCGCTGTTGATCTGCAGCAGGCATTCCATGGTTTCATTCTTGGCGGCCAGGCGCTTATCGAGAGCTTCGGCCAGATCGAGGGAGTCCAGGGAGTGCATCAGAGCGGGGCGCAGTTCGATGAGTTTGTTGATTTTGTTGGTTTGGAGTCGTCCGATCATGTGCCACTCGAGCGGGAGGTCGTCGAGGGTGTCGATCCGCTCTCCGAGCTGTTGCACCTGGTTTTCGCCAAACGCCCGCTGACCCAGTTCGTAAAGGGTGCGAAGATTTTCAACTTCGGTGTATTTGCCCACTGCAACGATCCGGACGATGTGGTGTTCGCTCACTTTGACGCGTGCCTGCTCGATGTTCCAGATGACGCGGTCGAGGTTGCCGCGCAGTGTCTCTTTGTCTAAAATCATGATCCAGTCCCCCATATGCGTGTGATGTCGTTAAAGAGCCCGAGTGCCATGAGTCCCATCAGGATCGCCCACCCGAGCATGGTCAGATAGTATAACGCATTTTCGCTTGGGGGACGGCGGGTGATCATCTCGTAGAGGTTGAACATAATGTGCCCTCCGTCGAGTGCCGGGATCGGCAGGAGGTTGAGCACGCCGAGGTTGACCGAGATGAGTGCCATGATGAAGAGCAGATAGATCAGCCCGTGTGCGGCAAATTTCATGATGATGTCAAAGATTGTGATCGC
>JALVQH010000117.1 GCA_027031505.1 Campylobacteraceae bacterium
AAATCAAAAAAAGTGAAAAGGGATAATTTATGCAGCGGATCGTCATCAAAGTAGGCTCCCATGTTCTGACGGAGCAGGATGGGGTCGCCCTGGAGCGGATGCGCTCACTCGTCGATTTCATTGCCGAGCTTAAAAAAGCTGGGCATGACGTGATTCTTGTCAGTTCCGGTGCGGTGGCAGCGGGATATACCCAGATCCCTCTTGATCGGGCGGATGTAGCGGACAAACAGGCTCTTGCGGCTATCGGCCAGCCTTTTTTGCTCAAAATGTATCAAGAGAAATTTGCCCGTCATGAGATCCTCACCGCTCAGGTGCTGTTGAGTGCGGATGATTTCGATTCGCGCAAGCGCACCAGGCATGCCCGGGCAGCGATTGAGCGGCTCCTTGAAGCAGGCGTTGTTCCGGTCATCAACGAAAACGATGTGACGGCAACTGAAGAACTGGTTTTTGGAGACAATGACCGTCTCTCGGCGCATGTTGCATACTATTTTGATGCACAGATGCTGGCGATTCTTTCGGATATTGATGCCTATTACGATGCCGATCCCCACACACACCCCGAAGCAAAACCCCGCAAGGTGGTTGCGCAGCTGAGCCCCGAAGAGCTGAGTGCCGACCACACCCCGGGCAACACATTTGCCACCGGGGGAATCGTCACCAAACTGCAATCGGCGCAGTTCCTGATGGAGCACGGCCGGCAGATGTTCCTCGCCAGCGGATTCGACCTGAGCGACGCGCGGGCGTTTCTTCTCGAGGGGGAACATCGGGGGGGGACGTTGTTTCGGAGTGAAAATTAGAAAGTAGAAATTAGAAAGTAGAAATTTTGGTATGCATTGCTGCGCAATGCTTTTATAAAATGGTTTATAGGGGCAGATCCTGTATCTGTCCTGGGTTGCACGTACAGATGAAGGTTGTTTTTTAAATGAAAAATGAAAAATGAAAGATGAAAGATGAAACTTGAAAAAAAACGCATCGTTTTCATGGGCACCCCCCATTACGCCGAAGCGATCCTTGCGACCCTGATCGAGGCGGAGGATATGGATGTGGTGCTGGTAGTGACCCAGCCGGATCGTCCGGTGGGGCGCAGGAAAGTGTTGACGCCACCGCCGGCGAAGGTGCTGGCCGAAGCACACGGAATTGAGGTGCTTCAGCCATTGCGCCTGAGCGAGGAAGGGAGTATCGAGGCGATTACGGTTGCAAACCCCGATTTCATCGTCGTGGCGGCATTCGGGCAGCTGCTTCCCCCTTCGGTTCTTGCCATCGCCCCGTGTATCAACCTCCATGCTTCCCTCCTGCCAAAGTACCGCGGGGCTTCACCGGTGCAACAGTCCCTGCTGAACGGTGACGACAAAACGGGGGTCACCTCCATGCTGATGGACGAGGGGCTCGATACGGGGGATATGCTGCTGAAAAAAGAGTATGTCATCCCCTGCGACATGCGCATCCATGCTCTGATGGCACAGTTGACGGAGGATGCGTGTGTGTTGACCCTCGAGACGCTGCGTGTTTTTGAGACCATCACCCCCGTTCCCCAGAACGACGCCGAAGCAACCTACTGCAAAAAGATCCGTCGAAGCGACGGGGAAGTGGACGGATCGGACGCGGAGCTCCTCTACCGAAAATATCGGGCATTTGAGGGGTGGCCGGGGATTTTCGTCGCTAACGGTACAAAACTCGACGAGGTGACTTTGCTCGAGACGGAGGGGACGCATACGCCGTTTGAGATTCTTGGCTTTGAGAATGAGGCAGTCATCGTCGGCTGCGGAAAGGGGAGCATCCGGATCGGCACCCTCCAGCCCAGCGGCAAAAAAGTGATGAGCGCCAGAGCCTATTGTGTCGGACGGAGGCTGAACGTTGGACATACACTCTTTTGATACGCTCCCTTCGACACAGACCTATCTCGTCGAAGCGATCCGGCAGGGCAGACGGGTGGCACCGGTTGCGGTGATGGCCGGGGAACAGACGGATGGGCATGGGAGCCGCGGCAACCGCTGGGAGGGGGGTATCGGCAATCTCCTGGCTTCCGTAGCTATACGGATGGAAGATTTGCCCGATGATCTGCCCCTGCAATCGGCTTCGATCTATGCCGGGTGGCTGATGCGCCAGTCCCTGAACGATGCGGGAGAATCGGTGTGGCTGAAATGGCCCAACGATCTCTACCGACGCACCGACAAAGTTGGCGGCATCATCACACAGAAAATTCATAAAACTCTCATTATCGGTATCGGAATCAATCTGAAAAATGTTTCCAAACAATACACATCCCTGCAAAGTCCCGTAGCACCAATGATACTACTTAATATGTTTTTGAAGCGCCTTGAGCGGTACCCGAAATGGAAGCAAATCTTTAGTCAATACGCGATAGAATTCGAGCTCAGCCGTGCGTTTTCTGCGCACCTGGGTCATACGCAGTTCGATCTCCGGGAAGCACACCTTCTCGAAGATGGATCAATCGAAATCAACGGAGAGAGGATACACAGTTTACGATGAGCGAAATAATCAGTATTGCCAACCAAAAAGGGGGCGTGGGCAAAACCACGACCGCCGTCAACCTTGCTGCTTCTCTAGCCGAAAAAGGCAAAAACGTTTTGTTGATTGATGCCGATCCCCAATCCAACGCAACTACCAATCTCGGTTTCAGTCGCAACCACTATGAATTCAATATTTATCATGTGCTTGTCGGAAGCAAAAAACTCTCCGAAGTCGTACTCAAGACGACCATTGACGGCCTCCATCTTGCCCCTTCCAATATTGGACTGGTCGGCATCGAAAAGGAGTTTTACGCAACCCGAAACAATCAGCGCGAACTTCTCCTCAAACGAGGTCTCGAAGAGGTGCGGGATCGCTATGACTTTATCATCATCGATTCGCCGCCGGCACTCGGACCTATCACGATCAATGCTCTCGGGGCTTCGGATTCGGTGATCATTCCGATCCAGTGTGAATTTTTTGCACTGGAAGGGCTGGCTCAGCTTCTCAATACCGTTTCGCTGCTGCGTAAAACCATCAATCCGAAGTTGCGCATTCGCGGTTTTCTCCCCACAATGTACTCCAAACAGAACAACCTCTCCAAGCAGGTTCTGGCCGACCTGGAGCACCACTTCGAAGATAAGCTTTTCCGCATCGGGAAAAAGAAAAAAGATTTTATTGTCGTTCCTCGAAACGTCAAAGTGGCTGAGAGCCCCAGCTTTGGAAAACCGGTAACCCAGTACGCCGGAAAATCCAAGGGGTCGCAAGCGTATCATCAGCTTGCTGCAGCCATTCTGAGGGCATAAACCATGGCTCTGGGCAGAGGACTGGGTGAGATTCTTGAAGAGGTTGGCCACGCCTACGAAGAGGAACTGCAGAAGAAGGCAGCGCTGGCAGACAGCACGATAGCAGAGCAGGTTCAGGACATTCCGATTGAACAAATTGACCCCAACCCCTATCAGCCCCGTAAGCATTTTGACGAAGCTCGTCTCGAAGAGCTGGCTGCTTCGATCCGGGAACACGGCTTGCTGCAGCCGGTGGTTGTTGTCCGCCGGGAAGATCGCTATCTTCTTGTAGCTGGAGAACGGCGTCTTCGGGCACATAAACTGGCAGACCTCCCTACCATTCGTGCCATTGTTGCCGATATCAGTTTCGACGATCTTCGGATGCGGGAGCTGTCTCTCATTGAGAACATTCAGCGGGAAAATCTCAATGCCATCGAGTTGGCCACCTCCTACCAGGAATTACTCGATGTTCATCAGATTACCCATGAGGGGTTGGCACAGATTGTCCACAAGAGCCGCCCTCAGATCACCAACACCCTGCGCATGCTCTCTTTGAGTCCGTATGCACAGCAGATGCTCATTGAAGAGAAGATTACTCAGGGGCATGCCAAGCTTCTTGTAGGACTTCCGGCCGAAAAAGAACGGATTCTTGTCGACACAATCATCGGGCGAAAGCTCAGTGTGCGCGAGACCGAGCGGCTTTTGAAAAAACGGAAAAAGCCTTCCGCAGCTCCTGCACCGCGGATGCAATTTGACCCGGAATTGCTCAAACGGCTGAAGAAAGCTCTTCCGTTTCGCCATACGCTTAAAAACGCCACACTGGAAATTGTGTTACCAAATGAAGAGGCACTAATACAATTTATAACCCTTCTTGAAAAAAAGTAATCTCCTTAACCCGTATTTAACACCTGAAATGGTAATATAGCTTTAAATTTTGAGAGGAGAGCCCATGCTGGATATTAGCCCACTTATCATGGTGGTGACTTTCGTCATTTTCCTGATCATGCTTTATGTTTTGAACCAGAAGTTGTACAAACCTCTGTTGACGTTCATGGACGATCGGGAGGAAACCCTGAGCCGTGAGATACAGGAAGCCCGAAACTTAAGCGGTGACAGCAGCGACCTCGAAGCGCAGGCCCGTCAGACCATCGAAGAGGCCAAGGCCAGGGCGGCTGCAGCCCGGAAGGAAGCTTTGGAACGTTTGCAGAAAGAGCAAGCCCGGGCTGTTGAAGCCCGCCAGAGTGAACTGGCCGGAAAATTTGAGGATTTTGTTGCGACATTGGTTGCCGAGAAGGAAACGCTCAAGCAGAAACTTCTTGCAGATATGCCAGGGTTCAAAGAGAGCCTCAAAGTCAAAATCGGTCAACTATAAAGGAGGGAAAAACTGCATGAAACTTACACCCTGGATTGTACTGGCTGCCCTCGCGGTTCCGGTAGTGCTTTTGGGAGCGGAACATGCCGAAGCGGCTGCGGCGCAATACGAAGCGGTTGCCGGGCGTGCAACCGATTTTATTCCTCGAATCTTCAACTTTGTGATCTTTGCCGGTCTGGTCTATTATTTGGTGGCTTCACCGATCAAAAACTTTTTTGTCAAACGCCGAAAAGAGATTGCCGATCAGCTTAATGAGATTGAGCGAAAGCTTCAGGAAGCCAAAGAAGCACGCCAGCAGGCAGAACGTGCCCTTGAAGAGAGCAAAAGCAAAGCCGAAACCATCCTGAGTGACAGCAGGAAAGAGATCGAACTGTTGCAGGAGAAGCATACTGAAGCACTTGAGAGAGAGCTGAAGCTTCTGGAGAAGCAGCATGAAGAAAAATGTGCCCTTGAAGAACGCAAAATGACCCGCGCGACCCTTGATGCTCTTCTCAATGAACATTTAACTGCTGACGATATACCTCTGCAGGCAGACCAGATAATTACGCTTGTGGCAAAGAAGGTGGCTTGATATGGAAAAACTTATCGCAAAAAAATATGCAAGAGCCTTGATGGAAAGCGGTGACGATGCCGCCGTCTCCAAACGTCTTGAAGTTCTCGAAATGATTGGCGAAGTGCTGACAGATTCCGAAATCAAAACCTTTATAACCTCTCCTCTGATTGCAAAAGAACAAAAAACCGAATGGCTTCTCGGTGCCCTCAAGGGCAGCAAGGATACCGTAGTGAGCAACCTGATCAAACTGATGGGCGAAAAAGGCCGTCTTGATTTGATTCCGGAGCTGGTTGCCATCGTTGCTTTTGAGCGCAAAAAAGCTTCCAACCGTTTTGAAGGGGTTGTCTATTCGGATGAAAACCTCTCAAAAGGGACACTGTCGACTCTGGAGAAAACGTTGGCCAGATACAGTGGTGCCACCATCCACCTGGATCAGCAGCATACCGGAGATGCCGGATTGAAAGTTGAGGTGGAGGATCTGGGTATTGAACTCAGCTTCTCTCGAGACAAGGTCAAGCGAGCGCTGATTGATCACATCCAGAAAGCACTCTAAAGTTATCATACAGAAAGGAGAAGAAGTGGCAGCAAAATTGCAAGCAGATGAAATCAGCTCGATTATCAAAGAGCGGATTGAGAATTTTGAGATCAAAGTCGATATCAATGAAGTAGGGAAAGTGGTCAGCGTCGGGGACGGGATCGCCAA
>JALVQH010000118.1:0-295 GCA_027031505.1 Campylobacteraceae bacterium
TGGATCTTTATCATCTCGACTTTACCATCAACTTCATGGATGCCAACGGCACCAAATACTCCGACGGCTTCACCTATCACCCCTATGCCCGCGCCCTTATCTACTACGAGAACCGGCAGGGCGTGGCGCAGGACGGCATCTCCTATATCAAACGGATGGAGCGTTTCAGGGATCGCTACAAAGCGACCAAAAAGCTCATCATCGGAATGACCGAGATCCACGGTATCGGCTCCAAGAGTGCGGTAGGATGGGATATCATGCAGCGGATTTTGATGGATTGGTCGGGAGGAGCCAA
>JALVQH010000118.1:305-1845 GCA_027031505.1 Campylobacteraceae bacterium
ACCTACACCAAGGCTCCCGGCATACCGCTGGTAGCGCTCAACGGCATGTACGGAGTGCTGGGCGGTTACAAGCTCCTCAAACGCGTCAACTGGGCTGAGAGCAACAACAACCACGGCGTACTGATCGTCATCTTCCAGAAACCCGGTGAAGAGAAGTATGCCGTCGCCTTTGCCCAGGGGGATTTCCATCACAAGCGAGCCGTGCTCAATGTCGCACTCCCTGCCGATGCCAGATTTTACGACCAGTGGGGCGAACCGATCGACCCTGAGCGACCGCTGAAACTCTCGGACGAGATCATCTACATGACCACCACCGATCCCTCTGTGGCGACGCTCTTTGACGACTACAGCGACGCCATCACCTGGAACGACGAGCCCAACGGATACGAGTATGACCAGCGCCGGCTGGACAACTTCATGATGGTGCCGTCGGATGCGTGGTTCAAGACGCTGTTGCGAACAGGCATACAGCCGAGGACAAAAAGGCAGTAGCATGATGAACCGACAAACAATACAAAATAATTATCCAACAAAGGAGCTCCAATGAAAAGAACAGCAACCTTCATAAAATTCTCAGCAGTACTTGCCCTCTCAATGATGCTTGTCAACTGCAGAGGTCTTGATCTGTTCAAAATATTTTCAGGCAGCAATGATACGACAGTTGCAACAGACACCGGCTCTACCCCGAACAGCGGTGATGGTTCGGTCAAAGATACCAATGCGACGGGTACATCCGGAAACGGCGGTCATACAGACGATGGCACTGATGACGAAACAAAGAATGTACTCCCAATCCGCGACATCATCGACTTTGACCACAAGCTGCCCAACCGCATCCAGAACGGCTCTTTTGAGCTGGGACTGGGGGCGGAGCCGATCTATTTCGGGTGGGAACGCAGGGAACTTGACGAAGCGAACGGCGCCCTCGATGCGCCGGACTATCCGGTGATCGACACCACCACAGCGATGGATGGTAGCGCTTCGGTCAAGATCGCCCGGATCAAAAAGTATCAGCATATCCATATCGACTTCACGCCGCCGGACATCACGGATGAAGATGACAACTCCAGCCAGTATCAGGGCTATATCTACGCCGATCTCAAGACCGACTGCCCGGGTGAGATGAAGGTGCACTTCCCCTTGGGTGACGCGTGGCCGGATGCCACCTGGAAACGCTTCAGAAAGGTATGGCCAAGAAACAAACATCGCAAGTATGACTTCCAGGCCCGCCGCATCTATGTCTACAATAAAAGCGACAAGGAGTGTACCCTCTGGGTGGACGGGCTGACATGGACGGTCAAGGATGTGGCGATGGACCGCTGGCTCCGCTTTGCAAAGGTGGAGGCGGTCTTTCTGCCTGAGCGGGATGATGATATCCACTTTGCCGACCGGGATGTCAAGCTGCGCTACCGGATGAATGCCACAGACGATGTCAAAAAGGTGGCCGTCGAGCTGCATCTGCGCGACATCACCCGTGACGGCGTGGATCTGAGCCAGAACGATCCCGACGCGAGGTACACCGAGACCCTCACCCTGACTC
>JALVQH010000119.1 GCA_027031505.1 Campylobacteraceae bacterium
GATAACTCAGATCAGACATCTCCTGCCCCTCCCGCCTCGATCTGCTTGCGCAGCGCAAACATCATCACGAGTGAGAGGACGATCGAGACGATGAGCATGTTTTTGCTGCTCACACTCATCAGCGCCACCGTCGACGCAATACCACCGATGACATACGGCAGGATCTGCCGACGGGTTTTGTACTGCTCCATCGCGAGGACGATAAAGAGCGCCGTCAGAGAAAACGCCACCCCGCGCGTATCGAAATGGAACGCATTGCCCGCCAGCGCCCCGAGTACCGATCCGGTGATCCAGTAGCTGTGGTTGAGCATCGAGAGGAAAAAGGCAAACCACTTCTCGTCGAGTCCCTCGGTGGGCTTGATCGTCGTCAGCAGGGCGTAGGTCTCATCGGTGAGGGCGTGGATCAGGTAGGGCTTGCGCCAGCCGGTATGGGCAAACTTTTTCAGCAGTGACAACCCGTAAAAGGCTTGCCGTATGTTGATAAACAGCGTTGCAATCGCCACCTGTACCAGCCCCGTCTTGGCGGCGAAAAACCCCACCGCCGCAAACTGCAGCGCCCCGGCATAGATCACCACACTCATCCCCAGTGCCCATCCCCAGCCAAGCCCCTGCGTACTGAGCAGCAAGCCAAAGGCAAACCCCAGCACGAGGTACCCCATCAACACCGGGATCGAAGCACGGAGAGCGGCAGAAAATTCGGATCGCATGGCAGGGGCTCCTTTTTGTTCGTGTTAAGTGTTACGTGCTAAGTGTTATGTTTGTTGGCCGGAAGTGGAGATTTCAGTCCCACCCTGACGGTCAAACGTCGTGGCACCTATCTGGTGAGGCTGAAGCCTTCACTTCCAGTGGGTTTATTCGCTATAACCGGATCCGATATCTTTGCACTACCGTATCACCCTTCTTGTTTTCAGAATCAAGTATGCCGCCGTTTTTCTGAATCACATGTGCAGAAGCGGTATTGTCACGGCTGCACGTGAGGATTACCTCTTTTATATCCATTGTACGTATTATAGCCAAAGCCATTTTCAAAATCATGGTTCCATACCCATGCCTTCTCACGCTCGGTCTGATACTGTATCCTATGTGACCGCCAACGACTTTCAATGCATCTGTCAACCTGTGCCGTATATTGACGGCACCATAAATTTTTCCCTTTTTATTCACCAGAAAACAGGTCGATGAAGGCACCCAATTTTCGGGGATTTCTTTGCCCGAGGATTCATCCGCAAGTCTGTCTATGTACGTCTGAAAATCCATCTCTTTCTGATCCAGGGCGACCGGTACAAGCTTTTCACCAGCGTTTTTAAATTCGTTTATAAAATCACTGAACGCTTTTTGATCAATTTTGTGTGGTGGTATCAATTGCATAGTCATTTACTTTCTGTATCAGCTGAAGCCTGCGCGGTTCCAAAAGAAATCGCGTTGCGATTTTGGTGTGCTGTTGCACACCCTGAACGACTAATTCAGGGCAGATACAGGATCTGCCCCTACGATGACCAATTACCAATAACAAATAACCAATTACGGCGCTAATGCGCCCCAAACTTTCACCGCCTGCACATGCTCCGCCACATCATGGCACCGCACGATGTTCGCACCATTCTCAATGGCTTTCAAATGAATTGCCAATGTTCCAGGCAGACGCTCCTCAACCGGAGCAGGCACAATCATATCGATCATCGATTTACGGCTGGCGCCGATCAGTACGTCGCAGCCGAAAGAGGTAAAATGCGCCATGTTGCGGATGAGGGTGAGGTTGTGCTCGAGGGTTTTGCCAAAGCCGATCCCCACATCGAGGATGATCTTCTCCCGCGGCAATCCCAGCGCTTCGCACC
>JALVQH010000120.1 GCA_027031505.1 Campylobacteraceae bacterium
TGGCCGACACCGGCAAGTGTGACGAGTTCTTTCTGGTCGAGCGGGATGTCGCCGTGGTAATTGTCGACGACCGACCGTGCCATCTGGATGAGATTTTTGGCTTTGTTGTTGAAAAAGGAGCAGGTTTTGATGTAGGATTTGACATCTTCAAGTTCAGCATTGGATAGAGAGACGGGATCGGGGTAGGTGTCGAAGAGTGCCGGGGTGATGAGGTTGACCCGTTTGTCGGTGCATTGCGCCGAGAGGATCACGGCGACGAGGAGTTCGTAGGGGTTGCGGTAATGGAGCTCTGTGATGGAGTCGGGGTAGTGCTCGAGAAAGAGGGCGCGTATCGCCTCGATCTCCTCCCGGGTTGCCTGTTTGATCCGTGCCATATCACTCTCTTTCTGGTTTGTGTAATCATACTGCGTCGACCGTTAATGTTTGATTTAAACAACTCCGATATAATTACTCCATCAATTTTAGTTGCCAAAGGACAAACAAGATGAAAAAACTTTTAAATATGGTTGCAGTAACATTTGCATTAGGGGGAGCTTTGCTCTCAGCCAAAACACTGGCGACGGTAAACGGCAGTCCCATCACTACCGAGGATGCCAAAATCTATGTAGCGCAAACACAACCCGGTGCCCAATATGATGCGCTCACTCCTGACCAGAAGAAAATGATTACCGATCGGCTTGTCGAACGCGCACTGTTTATTGATGAAGCCCGGAGAGAGGGATTTGAGAAGGATTCCGAATATCTAAAACTGCTTGCCCGGGATAAAGATGAGCTGCTCGTGCGCACCTGGATTACGAGACAGTTTGAGAACATCGTAATCAGCGACAGTGAAGCCAGAGCATACTACGACAAACACATGAATGAGTTCAAAATTCCATCGCAGGTGCATGCACGCCACATTCTGGTTAAGGATGAAAAAACCGCACAAGAGCTTATCGCACAAATGAAAGACCTCAAAGGAGAAGCTCTTAAAAAGAAATTTATCGAATTGGCCAAAGCCAAATCGACCGGTCCAACCGGATCCAGGGGGGGCGATCTCGGCTTTTTTGCTTCCGGTCAGATGGTCAAACCGTTTAATGATGCCGTGTTTGCTATGCAGACAGGCAAAATCTCTTCCAGGCCGGTCAAAACACAGTTCGGGTATCATGTGATTTATCTTGAAGAAAAACGCCCTTCCAAAACCGTTCCGTACGCTGAAGCCAAAGACCGGATTATTGCAATGCTGAAGCAAAAAACATTCAGCGCCAAAATGACAAAAATGATCTCCAGCCTGAAACAAAAAGCAAAAATTGTTCTTCCTGCTGCAGAAAGCAATACAACAAAGCAGGTTCACTGAGCCCCTTTTAAAACAAAACGACACGAAGGATATGTATGAAGAAATTCATGATGTTGGCAAGTGCTGTTATGGTATTGGGCAGCAGTGTGGCTTTGGCCAAAGTAATTGGACGGGTCAACGGCTATCCGATTACGGAACGTTCAGCCAATGCATTTTTGAAGGTAGTTACCAAAGGAAAACTGAAATACGGTCAGCTTCGTCCAAAAGATAAAAAAGATGTAATCAAGCGCATAGCTCCCGATGCCCTTCTGATCGGAATGGCCAGACATCATCTTACCGAGCTGGAGCGCAATCAGATTCTTGTTAATTACTGGTTGGCTCAAAAAACACGCAATATTAAAATCAGTCGAGCTGAAGTAAAAAAAGCCTACAAAGATAATCGGAAATTTTTTAAAGATCCCAAAGGAAAGATTCTCCCCTTTGAAAAAGTAAAAGCGATGATTGAAGTCTCTCTTAAACAAAAAAAATATGTTGCTCAGCTGATGGATCGGGCTAAAGTTACCATGGGAAAAACCGTCATTAAAGCCCCAAAGAAGACACCAAAGCGTCAAAACAAACCCAAAAAGCAATCCGCGACAGCTTCAACAGGAGCAGCACACATTTATGTTGTTCAAAGCGGAAATACCCTTTCCGGCATTGCCCACAAATACCATACGACAATCAAACAGTTGCGCCTGCTTAACGGTATGAGTGAATCGGATACTCTTAAAATCGGCCAGAAACTCAAAGTCCCCGTTCAGTAACACATCAAGGAACCAGAATGGATCAGAAACTTTCTTCATTTCTCGACCCCGGCGTTGTCACAGGTAAAGAGACAAATACCCTTTTCACCTTCGCAAAGCGTAACGGATTTGCATTCCCTGCGGTTAATGTGGTTGGAACCAACTCGGTCAACGTAGCACTGGAGACTGCCCGCAAGGTTCATTCTCCTGTCATCATCCAGTTCAGCAATGGCGGTGCCGCATTTTATGGCGGTCAAGGGATTGGGAGCGATGTTGCCGCCGTCATGGGGGCAGTCAGCGGCGCCCGTCATGTCCATATGCTGGCTGAGCACTATGGTATCCCCGTGGTGCTCCACACAGACCATGCCGCCCGCAAACTCCTGCCGTGGATTGATGCACTGCTTGAGGCTGGTGAGGATCATTACGAAGCCTATGGCAAGCCGCTCTTTTCTTCGCACATGCTTGATCTGAGCGAAGAGCCGATCGAAGAGAACATCGCCATCTGCAAAACATATCTGGAGCGGATGAGCAAAATCGGCATGACACTGGAGATCGAACTGGGGGTGACCGGCGGGGAGGAAGATGGTGTGGACAATACCAATGTTGACAACGCTCTCCTCTATACCCAGCCGGAAGAAGTTGCCTATGCCTACGAGGAGCTGAGCAAAATCAGTCCCAACTTCACGATCGCGGCTTCGTTCGGCAACGTTCATGGTGTCTACAAGCCGGGCAACGTCGTCCTTACACCGAAGATCCTCGACAATTCTCAGAAATACATCGAAGAGAAGTTCGGCACCGAGCCCAAACCGGTCAATTTCGTCTTCCACGGAGGTTCGGGATCGAGCCTCGAGGAGATCCGGGAAGCGATCGCGTACGGGGTGGTCAAAATGAACATCGACACCGATACGCAGTGGGCTTTCTGGGACGGAGTGCGGGGGTACATCACTCAATACCACGACTATCTGCAAGGGCAGATCGGCAACCCCGAAGGGGACGACAAACCGAATAAAAAATACTACGACCCCCGCAAATGGCTCCGCGCCGGAGAAGTCTCGATGGTCGCACGGCTCGAAAAAGCGTTTAACGATCTTAATTGTGTGGATCGGTTTTAAACCCGGAATCAGTATACCAATAACCAATACACTACTACACGCAATCCGCGTTAGCGGATTGTCTAAAAGTCGTCCAAATCGATACTCGACTTGGCGTAGTTGGAAACATTACTCTCGAAGAAGTTGCTCCGCACCTCATTCATGTTCAAATGTTTGGTGACCAGCTTTTGGAGGTACGTCTCTTCGGTCTCCTCAAAGATCGGATCGAGTCCGATGGTCTTGAGGCGATTGTTGGCGTAGTTGTGGACGGTGCGTTTCATTAGATCGTGGGTGGTTCCCATGATAGGAAAATTGTCGAGAAGGTAGTTGCCGTATTCAAGTTCAATGTCAACGGCATCCCGGATCATGTTGTAGCACTCATCGATGGTGGCGGCGCTGATGGAGTTTTCTTTTTTGATGGTCTTGAAGATATTGCCGAAGAGGGGCATGTGGGTGTTGAGTTCATCGCGGGCGATGAATTTGATCATATCGCGGGCGCCGGGAACTTTGTCTCCAAGAAGGTAGATGTAGCTGAAACCGAGCAAAAAGTAGATCCCTTCGAGGTTGACGCTGGCCATGGAACTCAGGAGCATCTTCTCGGCCGATCCGCCGTCGATGTACCGGGCAAACTGCTCGGCAATACGCTGATTTTTACGGTTGAGTGCCTGATCGTATTTGTAGAGGTTGAATACCTCTTCGGAATTGCCCGCAGCATCAAGGAGAACGGCGTAACTTTTGGAATGGTTGACCTCCTGCATGATCTGGAGACTTAAGACCGCTTTGACAAGGCGGTTGTTGGCCAGACGACGGAAATCACTCAGATACTCTTCCTGGGCACTGTCATTGAAGCTCAGCTGGGCAAATGTCAGTTTGTAAATCGATTGTTCATTGTCACTGAGGGCGGTAAAATTTTTGCTTTCTGCAGAAGTATTGACCTCTGAAGGAAACCATGTGTTGGCATTCATCAGATCGTAAATATTACTGTCCCAGCGGTATTTTGAACGGTTAAAATCGACAAAACCGGTTGGTTTTCCTCCGTAAATCTTCTCATCGAGGATGTCTTCTCCGGCTGGATTATAATAGTGTTCTGCATCCATCATTCTCTCTCCGATTTGGTACTTTTTGTTTGCCATTTTACCCGATATTGATGTAAGTAAAGCTAAAATATTTTGATGAGAAAGGGGCAGTTGATGCTCCGATTTTCATCAATATAAACGCCGATTATTCACATCGACAAGGATAAAACATGATAAAAATCTTCCAAACAACCGATACGGATTTTCAAACCCATTTTGATGAATTGCTTGCGCGGGGAGCGATGGACATCGAGGGGGTCAGTGCGATCGTACATGATTTGCTGGGAGCTATCCGCGCCGGCGGCAATGCAGCACTGCGGGAACAAGTCGCCCGGTTTGACCGCTGGAATCCCCAGAGCGATGACGAGCTCAAAGTCCGCCCCGAAGAGATGAAAGCCGCCTGGGACGCGATCGATCCCAAGCTCCGCGATGCCCTCCAGCTGGCGTACGACCGTATCCGCGATTACCACGAGAAACTCATGCCCAGGACGTGGATGGAGACCGATGCTACCGGCAGCGTACTGGGGCAAAAGGTCGCCCCCGTCGATCGCGCCGGCCTCTACATCCCAGGCGGCAAAGCTGCCTACCCCAGTAGCCTGCTGATGAATGTCATCCCCGCTCAGGTGGCCGGAGTCGAAGAGATCGTCGTCTGCACCCCGGCTCCCGATAATGAGCTCAACGAACTCCTCCTGGCTGCCTGCCACCTCTGTGGCGTTGAGAATGTCTTCCGAGTCGGGGGCGCATCGGCGATCGGCGCGATGGCCTACGGCACCGAGACGATCCCCAGGGTAGACGTGATCACCGGCCCGGGCAACATCTTCGTCGCTACGGCCAAGAAACTGGTCTACGGTGAGGTCAACATCGACATGATCGCAGGTCCCAGTGAGATCGGTGTGTTGGCCGATGCGTCGGCTCCGGCCGATCTGCTGGCAATGGATCTCCTCTCTCAAGCCGAACACGACGAGATGGCCAGCTCGATCCTCATCACGGATGATGCTGATCTGGCCGTTTCCGTGGCTCAAGAGATTGAAAAATTCCTCGGTACCCTCTCACGGGAGGCCATCGCCCGTACATCAATCGAGGAGCGCGGGGCGATCCTCATCGCCCGTGACATGGATGAAGCGGTCGATCTGATGAACCAGATTGCCCCTGAGCACCTCGAAGTGGTCACCGAAGACCCCATGAGCCTGCTGCCGACCATCCGTCACGCCGGAGCGATTTTCCTTGGGCGCAACACCCCTGAGCCCATCGGCGACTATATTGCCGGCCCCAACCACACGCTCCCTACCGGCGGAACGGCACGCTTCTACTCTCCGCTGAGTGTGGAGCACTTCCTCAAAAAGTCCTCCATCATCTCCATGAGCGAAGCGGGGATCAATGCCATCGGCGAAGAGTGTGCCATGATTGCCCATACCGAAGGGCTCACCGCCCACGAAGCCTCGGTACGGATGCGCCTGAAAAAGGGGCACGAAGACTCCGGACACGACAAGCGCTTCAAAGGGCTGGGCGGTGATGATGATCTCCTCTCCAGGCTTGGCATCGACCTCAACGGCGAGAAGATCAACATCGATCTGGGCAAGACCAGGGGCTTTTTCGGTGCGGTCGGTG
>JALVQH010000121.1 GCA_027031505.1 Campylobacteraceae bacterium
ATTTTGATGCAGCACAAACGCAGACGTTTCTTGAGATGATTGATGATCGTAATCTCGCTACCCATACCTACCATGAGGCATTGGCCGATGAGATATTTGCTTCGATTGGAACATATCTCGGAGTTTTTCATGCTTTGCGGGATGTGCTAGATTCTTGAATAAAATGAAAGATGAATACGATCTGAGTACGATGAAATCTCGTCCGAATCCTTACGCGAAACAGCTCAAAAAGCAGGTGACGATGCGATTGGAAGAGGATGTGATCGATTATTTCAAGTCGATGTCAGAGCATGCGGGTATCCCGTACCAGAGCCTGATCAATCTCTATCTCAAAGATTGCGTGCGATCCCGGCGGCAGTTGACGATGACGTGGGAATAAGCAAGTCTCTTTTCCCAACAGGTGCAGGTCTGATTTAAGAACTGTTTTCTAAAATGCAGCATAGAGAAAATTGAATCTGCCTTGGGAATAATTCCCCGACCTATAGGTCGATCCTTGTAGGATAACTCCTAATTTTCTGTTACTTTCTGACCACTTCCCAAACAAAAGATAGATTTAAGCTTGAAATTAAGAGAGAGAGAGAACTATTTGATAGAATATCCCCATCTGAAAACTATGGAGAATGCCATGAAACACTTGCTTCGATTGAGTGCGGTTTTGCTGGGTTTGTTTTTGTTGAGTGCCTGCGGCGGTGATCCGGGGGGTGGTGCGGATACCACCAAGCCGACCATCACCCTCAAGGGGAGTCCGACAGTCACGCTGAGTGTCGGGGAGACATATACCGACGCCGGGGCGACGGCCAAAGACAATGTCGATGGGGATATCACCGACAAAATCGTCGTGCACAATCCGGTCAACACAGCCGTAGCTGCCACCTATACTATCACTTACGATGTCAACGACACCGCAGGCAATGCAGCCGATCAGGTGAAACGTACCGTCACCGTCGTCACTGCACCGACACCCAACCAGACCCCAATTGCCAACGCTGGAGCCGATCTGACAGGATATCCTGGCAATCCGATTACCCTCGATGGTTCTGCCAGCTCTGACCCGGACGGGACGATAGCGAGCTACGCATGGAAGGAAGGAGCGACTACACTGAGTACGAGCGAGAGCTTTGTCAAGAGTGACTTTACTTCTGGAGAGCACACTGTTACCTTGACGGTTACCGATGATGACGGTGCTACGGCAAGCGATAGTATTACGGTGATGATCTATGAAAAGCTCAAAAAAACCGGTCAGACCAAGATATATGATGCCAGCGGCACAGAGCGCACCCAGACAGAAGCAGACGGCAATGCGAGCTTGAGAGACGATGGCTACTATAAAAAAGGCGTCACACCGTCCTACACCCGAGACGATACCAAGAAGATCGTCACCGATACCATCACGGGGTTGCAGTGGCAGGATGATGTCAACATCACCAAACCCTGGCTCACTCAGGAGAACTATGACAAATGCACCGGCTCCAACGGCGAGACGCAGGATACCACCAAATGTACCGACACCAGCGGGGATACGGCGGCAACCTACTGCTCCAACCTTGTTCTGGGAGGGCATAGTGACTGGCGATTGCCTACGATTGATGAGTTGATGTATATCGCCGATCGCAGCCGGCACAATCCCGCCATCGATCCCACCTTCCAAAACACACGTTCGGACGGTTACTGGTCGTCTACGTCGCGCGTCGGCAACGGGGGCCACGCGTGGGGCGTCAACTTCGGCAACGGCCGCGACTATTGGTACGATAAGTCCTATTCCCACTATGTCCGGTGCGTCCGAGCCGGAGAGTGAGAAAAAGTAGGAAGTAGGAAGTGGGAGGA
>JALVQH010000122.1 GCA_027031505.1 Campylobacteraceae bacterium
AAACACGGCCTGCGCAGCAGCCGCGCCAAAACCCGTCTTTATCATCTCATCGAAACGGTTGGCATGGCACAAATCCGCCGGTGGCTTGAAAACACCCTTTCGCACCCTCTCCGGCCTGCTGGCACTTTGCAGATGCGCAGCAGCACCGAAAACACCGATCACCTCCTCCCCGTCGAACGTTACGGCACTTATGGAGAAATCACTCCGGAAACCTTGCATCGCATTGCCCGAAAGGCTGAAAAAAACAACACCATCCTTCGCCTGACTCCCCATCAGGAGCTCTGGCTTTTCAGTCCAGATGCGATCACCAGCCACACTCTGTACCCTGCTGACCGTCAACCACCATCAACCACCCGAAAGGCGACGGAAGTCGCATCTCCAATCTCCAATCTCCAATCCCTGATATCCCTCCCTGCCCACAAGACGACCACCTGTGCCGGTTCCCGCTACTGCGGTCTCTCCCTCTGGAACATCAAGCATGATGTACAGACCCTTCCCGTCCGGCGACTGGTTGAGCGCGGTATCTCCATCGGCTTCAGCGGATGTCTCAAGGGCTGCGGCCGCCACTATCACAGCGATATCGGGCTGATCGGTTTGCGTACCAATCTGTATGGCGAGACGGAGCGGGCAGTGCGCCTGTTTCTCGGCGCTGTACAGACTCCCGATCCGGCTCCGGCACGGATGATATACTATTCTGTTCCCGAAAGAAGCCTTGACAGACTTTTTCAGACAATCCTTGACGATGTTGCACACAGCGGGCATGAGACTTTTGAAGCTTTCAGCCGATACGTTCTCAACCGGTACTCAGTTGAATTGATCCAGGCGTGGTATCTTGTGCGGCAATTGTTTGAAATCGGAGAGGCTCTGTATCGGCTGTTTGTTTCGGGAAAAGATGAGACCACGCTCTGGTCGGCACTGGAAGCGTTGCCGGATTATCCTTCGTGCGAAGCGCGATACGAGGCGATCCGGGAAATGAGCCATCGTTTGTGGGATCGCAATGCGACGGATCAAACTATTACCCCACCAACAAATGGTCTGAACTTTTGAGAGAGCGAGACGAGACGAGATGTGTGTGAAAAATCTAAAGAACCGATCGTAGTCACCTCAAAGATAGGCAGAAGCCAGCCTGTGCAAAACGTCTTCACTCTTCATGCTTGAAGTGTACCGTTAGCCAGACCGTTCCTTTTTTTGTTTCCCGAATCTGATGCTTCGTATGCGCCGGAATGAAAAGCGATTCGCCCCGCTGCAATGTACACTCGTGTCCCTCGACCTCCAGGATCGCCTGCCCTTCGATGATGATCACCCATTCATCCTCTTCCTGATCGTAGAGGATCGGTTCGATGTCGTCTGAGCTGACGATCCGGACGATTCGGGCGTGGGGGTGGTCGAGGAGCGTCGTGAACGTTTCGCCGGTATTCGGGATCGTATCGGGGTAGAGATTGGGCATATCAGAAACTCATACTCATCGCATCCACCTCACTCCAGCTGAGGCTCTTTTGCTTCCGCGTCTCACGACGGCTCAAAATGTGGTCGATGTAGCGGGCAAAAAAGTCGGTCTCGATGTTGACGCGGGTGCCGACTTTGTAGGTTTGGAAGAGGGTGTTTTCGAGGGTGTGGGGGATGATGGTGAGGCGGAAGTTCTCCTCGCCCACTTCGTTGACCGTCAGAGAGATGCCGTCGACGGTGACGGAGCCTTTGGGGATGACGTAGGCGAGGAAAGCTTCCGGGATACGGATACGGAAATCGGTGCCGTTGGTGCGGGGGGTGATGGCGGTGATCTCCCCCATGCAGTCGACATGCCCCTGGACGATATGCCCCTCGAAACGCTCCCCCATCTGCATCGCCGGCTCGATGTGCACCCGGCCGCTCAGGCGGCTCTCATCGATCACCGATCGGGTCTCATCGGCCAGCTCGACATCGAAGCCGTCGGGGTGGAGTGCGGTGACGGTGAGGCAGATGCCGTTGACTGCGACGCTGTCGCCGATCCCGGGGCGGTAGTCAGCGCGGAGGGTGAGGGTATGGTTGGCGTAGCGTTTGACCGTGGCCATTTCGCGGATCAAACCCGTAAACATGGTGATACTCCGTATCGAGAAAGTAGCGGGTAGCGGGTAGCGGGTAGAGACGAGAGCGTATGCTGCATAAAATCCTCTATTTTGGATATAATTCCGCCAATTATAACATAAAATCAGAGATGGAAAAGTTCGTATTGGGTCTTGTGACATCTACCCGCTACCCGCTACGTTCTACCCTCTCGATACGGAGTTTGGTAATGGAACAGTATGATGTGATCGTGGTCGGCGGAGGGCATGCGGGGATCGAGGCGTCACTGGCATCAGCGCGGATGGGGGTGCGGACGTTGCTGATCACGATGCTGGTGGAGCAGATCGGAGCCAGCAGCTGCAACCCGGCGATCGGCGGTCTGGCCAAAGGGCATCTTGTCAAGGAGGTGGATGCTCTCGGCGGAGAGATGGGGCGGATCACCGATGCGACGGGGTTGCAGTTTCGATTGCTCAACTCCTCCAAAGGGCCGGCGGTGCGGGGGTCGCGGGCGCAGATCGACATGGATCGCTACCGGATCGTTGCCCGCGAAGTGATCCTCAACACCCCCAATCTCGATGTCAAACAGGAGATCGTCACCGGCCTGCAGATGGAAGAGGGGATCGTCGCCGGAGTCACGACCCAGTTGGGGAATGTCTATGGTGCCAAACGGGTCGTCATCACCGCCGGCACCTTCCTCGGGGGCAAGGTTCACATCGGCGAGCAGCAGCACGCCGCCGGGCGGCAGGGGGAGTTCGCCGCGATCGAGCTGGCAGAGTATCTGCGATCTCTCGGACTGGAGATCGGACGGCTCAAGACCGGTACCTGCGCCCGGATCGCTGGAGAGAGCATTGACTTTTCGGTGATGGAGGAGCAGGGAGGGGATGCCGAGCCGATCCCCTTCTCGTTTCGCACCGATCGGGAAGCGTTTGCCCCCGATCAGATGCCCTGCTACGTCACCTACACCAACGAAACGACCCACACCATCATCGAGAGCAATTTCCACCGTGCCCCCCTCTTCAGCGGCCAGATCGAGGGGGTAGGTCCCCGCTACTGCCCCAGCATCGAGGACAAGATCGACCGGTTCCGCAACCGCTCCCGCCATCAGATCTTCGTCGAGCCCCAGACCCGCGAAGCGACCGAATACTACCTCAACGGCATGAGTACCTCCCTGCCGACCGATGTGCAGCTGGCGATGATCCGCTCCGTCCCCGGCCTCGAAAATGCCAAAATCGTCCGCTACGGCTACGCCATCGAGTACGACTACATCCAGCCCACCGAGCTGCGCCACACCCTCGAGACCAAAGCGATCCCCCACCTCTACTGGGCGGGACAGGTCAACGGCACCACCGGCTACGAAGAGGCCGCTGCCCAGGGGCTCATGGCAGGGATCAACGCTGCCCTTTCGGTGCAGGGGAAAGCCCCCTTTATCCTCGGGCGGGACGAAGCCTACATCGGTGTCCTCATCGACGACCTCGTGACCAAAGGGACGCAGGAGCCTTACCGGATGTTTACCTCCCGCGCCGAATACCGCCTGCTGCTGCGGGAGGACAATGCCGATCTGCGCCTGAGTCGTTATGGGCGTGAACTGGGCCTTCTCGATCCTGACATCGCCGCAAGAGTAGAGCAGAAAAAAGCAGCCATCAACGAAGCGTTGAGCTGGCTGCGCAACCACCACGTCACCCCCACCAAAGCGTTTATAGAACAGCTGACCGCCATCAACCACGAGAAGATCAATGATAAAACCGCATGGATCGACGTGATCGGCCGCGGCGACTGGACGCAGGAGCAGCTCGTGGCGGTGTTGCCGGCATTTGCCCGCTACGATGCCGCCGTCCTCGAACAGGTACTGATCGAAGCCAAATACCACCGCTACATCGAAAAACAGCAGCTGCAGATCGACAAAATGCACGAGAGGATGCGGGTGAAGATCCCCGAAGGGTTTGACTACGCTTCGGTGCAGGGGCTGAGCAACGAAATCGTCGAAAAGCTCCAGAAAGCCACCCCTCCTACGCTCCAGAGTGCTGCGCAGATCAGTGGGATCACCCCGGCGGCACTTGAGATTCTGCATGTATACATTCAGATGCGGCAGCGAGGATAAATCCCCGAAAAAATCGCTTTATTTGTCCCGCTTATTCATAAAATTATCGCAGGATATGTTTGACCAAATATTTGTAACTTTTCGCTACATTTTTTGTCAAAAAAAGGGCGATAATGCCCCGCATGACCTACATCAATCCCCTTTAAATTAAATCGTCCTATAATAGTGCGTTTAAAATTCTACAAAAGGAAAACTATGAGCGAACGAAGAGATTTCTTCGGCAAGGCTCTTGGTGCGTTTGCCGGTCTCGGTGCTCTCGGGGCACTCTATGCTGCCAAGCGCACCTGGGATCCCTTGCCGAGCGTCAAAGCGGGTGGATTTACCACGATTGATGTGAGTACAGCCCAGGAGAATGTACTCAATACCGAAATGTGGCGGGGCAAGCCGATTTTTGTGCTCAAGCTTCCCAAAGATGCCAAGCCCGCTTCCGCGGCCAACGGGCGCAATGAGAATGCCTATGATGACAAACGCCTGATCACGATTGGCGGCAACAAGTATCTCATCGCGATCGGTTTGTGTACCCACCTCGGATGTATCCCCGCCTATTTCGGTGAGGAGAACAAATTCAAATGCGCCTGTCACGGTGGAGAGTTCAGTGCCTCCGGTGAAGTGCTCAAATCGCCGCCACCGAGCCCGCTGGTGATCCCTCCGTTCAAGATAGACGGCAACAAGCTTGTCCTCGGCGAAGAAGGCCCCGAGTACAAGAAAATGAAAGCCGACGGCTTAGTGGCATAAGGAGCGAACATGGCACATTTTGACAAAGCATTCCCATTCAGCAACAAATGGATGGATCAGCGTCTCGCGGTCAACACTCTCCAGAGAGTCCTCTCGACCGAGTATTGGATCCCCAAAAACATCAACTTCCTCTGGGCGATGGGGATGGTACTGGCCGCCACATTCGGTCTGCTCCTCATCAGCGGTATTTTCCTCCTGATGTACTACATTCCCGACACCGGCAAAGCGTTTGACGCCGTCAACTACACCATCATGTCCGAAGTGGGCTACGGATGGCTCTGGCGGCACATCCACGGTGTGGGCGCCTCGGTGGTGTTCCTCGTGATCTATATCCACATGTTCACCGGCATCTACTACGGCTCCTACAAAAAAGGGCGTGAGTTGATCTGGCTCAGCGGGATGCTCCTGTTTGTGAGCTTCTCCGCCGAAGCGTTCTCCGGCTACATGCTCCCCTGGGGTCAGATGAGTTACTGGGCGGGAATGGTTATCACCAACCTCTTCTCCGCCGGTTCACTCGAACTCAACGGGATCGTCGAATGGATCCGGGGTGACTACGTCCCCGGCCAGGCGTTCCTCGGCCGCTTCTTCATGCTGCACGTTCTGTTGATGCCGCTGTTGATCATGGCGTTGATCGTCCTCCACTTCGGAACCCTCCGTATCCCGCATGTCAACAACCAGGACGGGGAAGAGATCGATTTCGAAGAATCCGCAGCCCTGTGGAAAGCCGGACGGAAAAAAGAGGCCAAAGTGATCCCCTTCAACCCCGTCTTCATGAGCAAAGACGTGTTTGTTCTCGGTGTCTACTTCATCCTCTTCTTCTATCTCGTGTTCTACCACTTCGAGTTCGCGATGGATCCGGTCAACTTCGATCCGGCTGATCCGCTCAAAACACCGGCACACATCTACCCCGAGTGGTACTTCCTCTGGAGTTATGAGATCCT
>JALVQH010000123.1 GCA_027031505.1 Campylobacteraceae bacterium
TGGCCGGCCATGGCCAACGCGGCAGGATACATGATCCAGATCGCTGCCGACAAATCATTCACCGACCTGATTGCCGAGGAGAATAATCTGAAAAATCCTTCATATACGATCAACTTTCAACTGGTTAACGGTACGTACTTCATCCGTATCCGTTCAATAACAAAAGAGGGCCTGAAAAGCCCATGGACACCGCCCCAGGCCATGACGGTCGAAAGCGAATCTTCATGGCTTCCACATGCGGCAGCCGTGCTTGGTTTTATAGCCCTGATCCTTATCCTGTGATATTCCTTGACTCGAGCTGCCATCAAGAGTGTGCTGAACCGTCTGGCAACCCTTTTTGCAGCCGCCCTCTTTTTGGGCCTGTTAGCGATAACCGGCATTGTGCCGTCACTTTCAAACAAAACTCTGGACGGGCTGTTTCTCCTGCGCGGACCCATGCAGCCCAGCCAGAATATAATCATTATCGGCGTTGACGAGGAAAGTCTGACGGCATTGGGCCCCTGGCCGTTTCCCCGCCGGTTTCATGCCCGCCTGCTCGCGCGATTACACCAGGCCGGCGTAATCGGTTTTGACTTTCTCTTCAGTGAAAAAAGCCGGCAGGATTACCAGTTTAACCAGGCCATGAAAACAGCGCCGCCGGTTGTGCTGGCCTCGGTACACAACAATAACAATAAAATTCTCCGTCCCGCTCCATCACTGAACAACTGTTTTGGCTCCGGCCATATTGAAATAATGCTCGGTCGGGACGGAATTGTCCGCAAGGCCAGGCTTGTGCAAAAAACCGAAAGCGGCCTCCTGTCCGCATTCGCCCTGGTCATGGCCCGGGCCGCCGGCCTGCCGCAAAAAAAAATTCCCGATTTTCCCATACTGATCAATCACTACGGTCCGGAGCACACATTTCTCTATCTCTCTTACATAGATGTTCTCCGGGGAAAAATTCCAACAGATTTCTTTCAAAACAGGTATGTCCTTGTCGGGGCCGAGGCCATTGGTATCGGCGATACCCATGTTACGCCGTTTACCAGCCATTTTCAGACCCCGGGCGTAGAGATCCAGGCCACAATCCTCAACAATCTCCTTCAGAAAACATGGCTGCAGCCAGCCGCTCCCCTGTTTTGGCCCTCCTTGCTGGCAACAGGTATCTTCTGCTTTTTTCTCTGGCCGAATAACACCGAAAAATTCAACCTTCAGATCAACCTGACCTTTGCCTCGGCCCTTATCCTGATATCCATCTTCCTCTTTCGCAGAAATCTCTTTTTTGATCCCGTTCCCGGGCTTCTCTTTCTTGTTCTCTGTTATCTCGCTCACCTCATAACCGAACGAATCTGGACGGCTCGAAGAATTTATTGGGAAATGGTAAGCCTTGACAACCAGTTATCCCAAAGACTGCAACTCATCTATACCAATATACCAGCGCAGATCTTCAAACTGGAACCGCCGCCGGACTCCGGTGGCGCGCGGCAGCACCTGGCCCGGCTGCAGGCGGGGGTCAAGGCGCTCAGCGTCCAGCACCATTTTATCGAAAATCTCCTCAGCAAAGAACTGCCGCCCCTTATTCTCTGGGACCGGGCAAGCGAAAAGGTTGTCCTGGCCAATGCCATGTTCACCACCTTCTGGGAAACCTTTTCGCCCGGCCCGGATACCCTGCCGCAACTTTCCGATTTTTTTCACCTGGTGGACAGCAGCCAGCCGGAGAAAAATGCATCCGCGGACAACACCTCTCCGGACCAACCAGACGCCACCACCACCATCAACACCAACCTGGCAGCGCATGGCCGCAAAAAATTTTTCCGGGTTAATATCCATTCGGTGATTATCAAC
>JALVQH010000124.1 GCA_027031505.1 Campylobacteraceae bacterium
TAGCCCAGTCCCAGCGCGTCGGCCGCTTCGTACTGCCCTTTGGGGATCGCCTGGAGGCCGCCCCGGATGTTTTCGGCGATATAGGCCGCTTCGAAGAAGGTGATCCCGATCAGGGCGCGGACGAGCTTGTCGAAGTTGATCCCCTCAGGGAAAAACAGCGGCAGGATCACCGATGCCATGAAGAGGACGGTGATCAACGGAACACCCCGGATCAGCTCGATGTAGAAGATGCTCAGCGTCTTGATGATGGGCAGACGGGATTGGCGCCCGAGAGCGAGCAATACGCCGATGGGGAACGAGAGGACGATTCCCACCGTGGAGATCACCAGCGTCAGGAGGAGACCGCCCCATTTGCTTGTCTCGACGACCGGGAGACCGAAGGCGCCCCCATGCAGCAGGATGATCGCGGCAACAGGCAGCAGGACGATGATGGCGATCTTGATCCAGCGCAGGCGGGTGAATTTGAGGATGATGAGGGTCAGCACGGCCAGCGTGAGGGTGAGTTTGGCCCGCCAGAGCTCCGCTTCGGGATAGAAGCCGTAGACAAACATTTTGAGTTTTTCACGCACAAACACCCAGCAGGCGCCGTCGCCGGTGCAGTCGGCTTTGGTGTGGCCTGCAAAGTCGGCATCGGTGATCGCCCACTGGACAAAGGGTGGGATGATCATGATGAGGATAGCGATTCCCAGGAGAGTAAATATAATGTTGAACGGACTGGAGAGGAGGTTGTGACGTATCCAGGCGATAGCACCCCGTTCACCGAGAGGAGCCTGCCTGGCTTCTTTGATAGGATAGACAGCCATCTTAACGCTCCTTGATTTTCATTTTGGCATTGAACCAGTTGAGGATCATCGAGACAACGAGGCTGATGATCAGATAGGTGAGCATCGTGATCCCGAGGATCTCGAGAGCCTGTCCGGTCTGGTTGAGACTCGTTCCGGCGAAGATCGTCACCAATTCCGGATAGCCGATTGCCGCAGCAAGCGAAGAGTTTTTGGTGAGGTTGAGGTATTGGTTGATGATCGAGGGGATTGCGATCCGTACTGCCTGAGGGAGGATAACGAATCGGAGTGACTGCGTGGGGGTCAGACCCAACGCAGTCGCCGCCTCTTTCTGTCCTTTGGGAACTGCTTCGATCCCACTGCGAATCGCCTCGGCGATAAAAGTGGCCGTGTAGATCGAGAGGGCGAACAGCAGAGCGAGAAACTCCGGCGTGAAGACTTTGCCGCCGCGGAAATTGAACCCTTTGAGTACCGGATAGTCAAAGTTCACCGGTCTGCCCATGATGAAATATGCCAGCAGCGGTAAACCAATCACCAACCCGAGACTGATCCAGAATGCCGGGAAGTTTTTGCCGGTGGCTTCATGGAGCTTGATGGCGTAACGGTGGAGCCACCATCCTGCCAGAAGGGCGGCTATGAATGCTGCCCCGATCAGCCATGCTCCAGACTCGAAGAGGGGACGGGGGACGAAAAAGCCCCGATTGTTGATGAAGATGCTGTCAAAAAAATTGAAACTTTGCCGGGTCGCCGGAAGAGTGGCGAGGACGACGTTGTACCAGAAGAGAATCTGCAGCAGCACGGGGATGTTGCGAAACGTCTCAATGTAACCGGCGGCAAGACGGTTGATGATCCAGTTGCGCGAGAGGCGGGAAACACCGATGATGAGTCCGAGGATGCTCGAGAGGACGATTCCGGCAAAGGAGACGATCAAAGTGTTGAGGAGTCCCACTTTGAAGACGTCCCAATGGGTACTTTGCGGGCTGAACGGAATGGGGGATTCGGTGATGTCAAATCCGGCGGTGGAGTGGAGAAAGCCAA
>JALVQH010000125.1 GCA_027031505.1 Campylobacteraceae bacterium
CTGCAACACCGGACACCTGATAGCGGGCAACTGGTTTGTCCAGAAATACATTCTCGGAGCCAAAGATATCGACAACCGTGTCTACAGCGGCTCGATGGCTGACTATACCCGCTGGCCCAAGCGGAAGCTGGTCAAGGGGGATGAAACACAACCTTCCAAACCGGCCGAAAAACCGGCTTCTGAAAATACATCAACCACGCCGATGCCCATCAAGGGGCCTGCCATCAAATTCGAGGGGTGCTGACCGGTTATGCCCTCCCGGAAGCCTCGCCGCGATTTTCTGACCCGCACGCTTGCCGTCGCCCCCTGGGTGGTGGCGGCATCCTTGAGTTGGCCGACGGGGAGTTTGCTCCTCTTCGGCGAGCCCAAACGGGGCAAACTCCGCATCCCCCTTGCGCAGATCCAGGAGGGGATCACCCCGATCCTCTCTGCCAAACTCTACATCCGCAAAGCCGGAGACTCGATCACCGTGCTGGATGCCCACTGCACCCACATGGGCTGCACCCTCCACTACGACACCGACAACCGTGTGTTCAACTGCCCCTGCCACCACAGCCGATTTGATGACGAAGGACATCGCCTCAAAGGGCCGGCCAGACGGGATCTCGACCGTATCGCGCATGTTGTTACGGGGGATGCGATCGTCATCGGGTAGGGTGCGTATTCTGCATAGAAACATGGTATAATCATTTCATGAATCATTATAAGCCGCCGTACACCTTAACATCCAATATCGTGTTGCTCACCAACGAAATCACCGAGATGATTACCGAAGTGCGCGCGATCAAACAAGAGATATCTGCTCCCATACTTCGAAAAAAGAACCGTGTTCGCTCTATCACCGGCTCGTTGCAGATAGAAGGAAATACGCTGAGCGAAGAGGAAGTAACCGCGATTATCGAAGGGAAAAGGGTTCTTGGGAGCGTCCGGGAGATCGAAGAAGTCAAGGGTGCCATCAAGGCGTATGAGTATATAGAACACTACGATGCCCAAAAACTGGATGACCTGCTTTTGGCGCATAAGCGGATGATGGGTGGCATTTTAGAGCATGCAGGTACGTTCAGGAGCAGCAACGTAGGCGTTTATGGAAAAGATGGCGTTTCGCATGTCGCACCCCCTCCGTATCGTGTACCCGAATTGATGGGGGAACTGTTCGAGTGGCTGCAAAAGACCAAAGAGCATCCACTGATAACCAGCTCCGTGTTTCACTATGAGTTTGAGTTTATTCACCCTTTTAGTGACGGCAACGGACGCATTGGGCGATTGTGGCAGAGTGTGATACTGGGGAGTTTTCGAAATATTTTCTATTTTGTACCGATAGAGAGTGTGGTCAAAAAGCATCAAAAAGCATACTACGAAGCCCTTGAGGCAGCAGGAAGCGTCGGTGAGAGTACTCCTTTTGTAGAGTTTATGCTTCAAAGCATCCACCAGTCTGTGAAAGAATTTCTCAACGAGTATAAAAAAAGTGACCCAAAAAGTAGCCTGAAAAGTGACCAGAAAATCTATGAACTGATGCGGAAAGACAATCGGATAACCATCAATGAACTGGCGTTGAGACTGGATATGAGCACATCGGGCATCAAGAAAATGATTGCCAAGCTCAAAACCGAAGGCAGGGTCGCAAGGGTCGGCAGTACCAAAGGCGGACATTGGGAAATCATCGACAAAGATTCCGCAATCCCATGAACACGTCCCCAATCCGGCACACCGCCGCATACCGGCGCATCGTCGCACACCTGAGCCTGGGGCTGCTGGCGGTCAGTCTCTTCAGCGGTCTAATGGTCGTGTTTGTCTATCACCCCTCCGATGCATACGGGAG
>JALVQH010000126.1 GCA_027031505.1 Campylobacteraceae bacterium
AGATTGCAATATCCCGAGTCTTTCAGCTAAGGGGTCAGGTGAACGTAATCGCACTAACCATTTCTCTTGATGATCCCGTTAATGGTTGATTGCGCCATCCCCAACACTTTGGCAATCATATGCTGAGAATACCCTTCTTTGTATGCCTTTACGATGGTTTTGTTTCTTGCTTTGATATCCGCAATATTCTGCAACAGCTTTCTGAGATCTTCTTCTGTTGGCTTGCGGTCACTGTTGGGAGCTTCTACCAGTGAAGATGCTGTTTTGAGCTCCTGCAATTGTGTTGTATCTATTTCACTGTTGAGCAATGCCCTGATGGCGTCTTTATCCTCTTGAAAGTGCCGGATGATCCATGATTGGGATAGACACTCCGGTATCTCTTTTTTTAGAAAGTGATTGTAACTGCTGTAGGGATAATCTTCCAATCTTTCAACCATGTTTGCTTTGAGAGGGTTTTGTTCGATGTAGCACATGAGGGTATAAAGATAGGCTTCATCGGTGACATACCACGACTTGAAGCGTCCCTGCCAGAGGTGTCCTGACCTTTTGTATTTTTTATTGAAGTAAATGGCATAGTTCATATTGAGTTGTCGCATGAACTTGGAGAGGTTTTCCCGGGTGATCTCTATGAGGAGATGGTAGTGGTTGCTCATGAGGCAGTAGTTGTGGAGTGTGATGCCGTAACTTTTGAGATAAAAACACATCAGCTCTTCAAAATACTCATAATCGTCTCTATGACGGAAGAGATTCATCCGATCAACGCCTCTGTTGATGATGTGATAATATCCTGGTATTTCGATGCGGGGTTTTCTTGGCATGGGGCAACTCCTGCGCTTTGACGTACGCTGTCAGTATAACTGAAGATTGCTTACGATTACGTTCACCTGACCCCTTTGGTCTTTGGTTATGATCGTTGTTTCTCTGCCTCCAGTGATCGAAAAACGCAAGCTTGGCAGTGCAGAGGCTACAAAGAACGGAGAGGTAAGGTATCGGCAGTTTTATTATTGTCATCCGAGTCAACCTGCTCGTCTGGCAATACCTCTTTTTTGCGCAGCATTGCCTGTACCTCAAATACCGGAACCGGTTTAGAGAAGAAGTATCCCTGGAGGCACTCCGCTCCATATTTTTGCAGCAGTTCGGCAGTGCTCTCATCTTCGATACCTTCGGCGACAATCTGCATCTGGAGAGCATGCCCCACTTCAATAATGGCCTGAACCACCTGCTGGTGCTTAACGTTGGTGAGGATATTGTCGATAAAGCTTTTATCGATCTTCAGCGTATTTGCCGGCAGGCGGATCAGATAAGAGAAAGAGGTATAACCTGTTCCAAAATCATCAAGAGCAAGGGGGATGCCCAGAGCATCAATGCGCGAGAGGGCATCCAGTATTTTTTGGCTGCTGCCCATGGCAAGACTTTCGGTTATTTCAATTTTGATCGTGTGGGGATCAATATGGCTTTCTTCGAGTTGTACTTCAAGATACTCAACATAATCGGGTATTTCGATTTCACGCATGGAGACATTGAGAGAAACGTTGATCTCCTTGAAACCAAATTGTTTCCATTTTTTCTGCTGTTGAATTACTTCACGAATCAGATAGCGACCCGCCTCAATAATGAAGCCGGTTTTTTCCATTAACGGGATAAAAACGTTGGGAGGGATCATTCCGTGTCGAGGATGTTGCCAGCGCATGAGTGCCTCGGCCGCGACCACTTCGCGGGTTGCAGCGTCGACGATCGGCTGATAATAAATTTGCAACTCTTCACGCTCGATAGCGTACTGAAGATCGTGTTGCAGTGCAGATTCGTCATATGTGTGCTTTTCCTGGATTTGTTGAAAAAGGTGAATGCCGCCTGTCCCATGCTTTTTGGCTTCAATCAGTGCTTTGTGAACGTTGTCAAAAAGAGCAATGGGCTGGCCGCTTTCCGGACTGGAAGCGATACCGACGGAAGCCGTGAGATACGCTGCACTTCGATGTTCTTTGTAAAGTTTGGCCAGGCTTTCCTGGAGGGTTTCAGCAAGCTGAAAAGCGTCATCGACGGAAAAGGAGCCGGGGAGAACCAGCAAAAAGGTTGCGTATGTCAGGTGATACGTTTTGTAGTGGTGCAAAAGTGAGAGTTGCATGAGGGTATGGGTGACAGCAAGAATGGTTGAATCGGTTTTTTCGTGTCCAAGCAGTGACCGTGTGATCAAAAAATTGTCGAGACTGATGGCCATCAGGGTGATTTTCTCTTCATGAATATGGTGCTGACTGCAAAGAACCTGAAAATCTTTGTAGGCTCGGGCACGATTGGGAAGGTGACTCAGGGGATCACGCTCACCGAGAGCAATTTCTTTGATCACTTCACGCAAATCACGGATTATGACGATATGTTGCCGGTGCCTGCTTCCAGATACCTGAATGTCCCCAAGGTATAAATCAACCGTCATGCGCTGATGTCTTGGTGTTTTGACTTCAATCTGCGGGGCAAAAAACAGAGGATCTTTTCCTCGAGCGATATTGGCTTCTTTGATCAAATCCTTCAAATATTTTTTTTCTTTCTCGATATAGAACTCAGGCATGCTGAGCTCGGAAAGCTTCTTTTCATTCCCATGCAGATGGAGCAGATGGTTCATGGCGTCATTAATAAACAAAAGGGTATCGGCATCATCAAGAACCATGATGGCATCAGTGGAAGTTGACAGGATGGCTTGAAAAGTCATGGAGTCTTTTTCGGTATGACTCTGTGCTTCTCTCAGTCTCCAGAACAACAGGAATATGATCAAAGCCAACAGAAGAATGACGCCAACTTCATAGATCAAAATGTTGTCTCCTGCTCATTGATACTTGGTACGGTGATAATTATAGCCTATGGATGCTTACTTCAAGATAGGCATCTCAAAACGCTGTCCGGTGCGCTGGACGTATCGATAAAGAAAGTACGCATGGACGATTTGATACAGCAGCCAGCCAAACGAGACCATGAGCCCGGCTCCTGCTGCATGAGCCAGCACGGGAAAAGGGAGCGATACCAACAGCAGACCAAACGTCACGGCGTGAATGTAGAGGTGCTTTTTGGCGGTTTCTGGGTGGATCACCTCGTGCATCATGGGGGCGGTGAGATACCCCTGGGCGTTGAGATGAAACCAGGTCAGAAACGGAATGATCTTGTAGAGCATCGCCAGGAGGATACTGAGGACAAAGGCGGTGAACGTGATGCTCATCAAAGCCGACATCCACGATCCGCCGATCCCGAGAGATGACAGCAGGAGCAGGAGCGCAAATGCGGCCAGGCTCCCCAGCCCCATCCGCCAGAACCACACCGTTGCATCCGCCAGCGGCCGTTTGCGCTGACTGAAACGCCGGAGGGTGATGCCGGCATAGATCAGCAGCAGCAGGCCGAGGAGCGGATCGGCGATATCCCAGACCACCGGAAACCAAAACTGTCCCACGGACGCACCGGCAAGCAGCACAACAAACGCGCCCGGCAATCCTCTGCGCATCCACTCCGGGTGGGGCGGCGTGACGTAAAACATCTCCACCACCTGAAACGAGATCGCGACGATCAACAGCGCCATCCACCCGAACAGACCGAACGAATAATGGGTCACCCGGATGGGGAAAAAGAGTTCACCGTTCCAGACGCCTCCATAGGCTCCTGCCAGATAAACGCCCAGTACGACGACGATCCCCAAAGCCACCAGTGCCATACGGATACCCCGTGAAGCGGCACTGTGCTGAGCCATACGAAAAAGTTTCACGGTTAAAAAGAGCGCCAATACCCCGAGAGGAATCCCCAGAAAAATGATCGTCCCGGCAAAAGCCCACCAGGCGCCACTCTCGAACCCCCATAGCAGGGATACGACACCGACCGCAAACGGAATCTGAATCGTGACGGAGAGTTTCACCGGGGATTGGAGGGCGACCCCCGCCACTACCGGCAACATTTGAAAGAGTGCCCCCAACATGAACGAGAGCATGACCCCCAGCGTCATCAGGTGGGTCATGATCCGCCCCGGAAAACTGTAGGGTTCCAGAACGATCATACCCTGCCATGCCATGTAAGCACCCGCTATCACCCCAAAAGATGCCCCCATCACATAGAAGCGCAACACGACGGCAATGGGAGGTGCCTGGTCGAGTGAGAGTCCGTTCTGGTCAAACACGCAGCTCCCCTTCGAGATTGATCTCAGTGTTGGGGGTGATGAGGATGTGCCACTCTCCGATCGTGACTTCGCGGGAGAGAACATTGAGGCGGTGCTCTTCGGCCAGCTTGAGCAACGGGATGGGGTTGCGCCGGCTGAGCATGTAGAGGCAACTGTCGGTATCGAGCTCCCGGAGGATAGCGACCGCTTTTTCGAGCGGTTCGGGGTGGGACATCTCCCGGGCATCGAGGAGGTGGTGGGTCACAGAGTCACCTCCTTCATCGCGGCGACGGTCTCCTCTTTGAGTTCAGGAGAAAAGTGACGGTCGGCCATGGCGTAGAGCATCTGCTCCTCCTTCATGTTGTGCTGCTGGAGGAGGATCATCATCGATTCGGCGAGCGAGAGGCAGGCGTCTCGATCCTGACTTTCGACCGCATCGGCCATCTTGCCGATGAGCCCGCGTACCTGCTCGTGCTCGAAGCGCATCACCTGCGTCGGCCCTTCCGTGCTGCCGGTTTTGGCTTCGAAGGTGGGAAAAAACTCCTCCTCCTCTTTTTTGAAGTGGAGCAGCGTTTCATTGGAAAACGCGAGGAATTCTTTCTCCGCTGTTTCCCAGTCGTTTTGGGCCGCGGCCGCTTCGGCGCGGGCGAAGATCGTATCGCATTCACGGTGTTCGTTGGTGAGGTAGTGGGAAATGACCATGACTTATCCTTGTGTCAGAGTGAGAAAAAGGGTGGGATCGGGTGCCGTGAGGATCGCTTCGGTACGCCCCTGCCACAGCGACTGGAACGTTGCGATCTCTTCCGGCGTCGCCTCCCCACGGAGCGCCCGCTGCATCAGCGGTTTCATCCGGGGATCCCCCGGGACGGCGGATGGGTCGTAGCGCAGCGTCACGGTCGTGCCGTTGTCCATGCGGGTCATGCACACATCCCCGCTATATTCGACCCCGTACCGCAGCCGGTTGTTGCGGGCGAATTGTCCGCCGATCCCTTTGAACCCGCCGAGACCGCCGGCACCGGTGATGTACCCGACAACATGCCCGACGACGCCGACGACACCCTCATCTTCTGCGCCGGAGAGTTCCACAAGGATCTCGCTGCGACGGGGGAGCGTGTCCGGGTAGAGAGCTTTCAGCCCCTCACGCGCCATAAGGTAGGCACCGGCAACGGTCGGGCAGGAGTGGCCGGCAAGGGTAACACAGTCACCGTATGTGATCTGCACGTATCCCTGCGGGTAGGTTCCGAGAAAGTCGGCCAGCGGATCGTACAACTCGATAGCCGAAATGGCGTCATAAAATACCGGGTTTTCCACTGTAACTTCTCCGTAACACCTCTTTGATGAGTGGATTATAAAGAAAAAAACTTTGGATGCCCTTGATAAACGTCAAGCCGCTATAAGAAAAATTGGATAAAATTCCATAAATAGGAGATATTTTATCTTATTCATATAAGGATTTGCCATGACAAACAGTGTACCTCAACCCGCTTATTATATCTTCAAATGCCAACAGAGCGGTCATCCGGGGATGCCAAAACCCAGCTGTGTCCGCCAGGACGACCCAGAAACTCAGGAGTTGTTCCAGCATCTGGGGCAACAGCTGATGATGAAAGGACTCATCCAGACGGTGATGCCGATTCAGACCGGTTGTCTCGGACGGTGTCAGCTTGGGCC
>JALVQH010000127.1 GCA_027031505.1 Campylobacteraceae bacterium
GCGTCGCATGGCGACGCATCACAAATCACCAGACCCCGTATGCGTATGGAGTTTGTCTATCAGGAGGGGATTGTCCAGCTCATGAGCCCCGATCGCCTCATCCTCTCGCTCAATAAACCGATCAAGCGCAAAAAGATCAAAAAAGCCTCTATGATCCTCGATGAGCTCAGCCCGGGGGATTATGTCGTGCATGAAAACCACGGGGTGGGGATCTTCCGCGGGATTGAGAAGCGGGAGGTGCTCGGAGCGGTCAGTGAGTTTGTCGTCATTACCTATCAGGGGGATGATACGCTGCTGATTCCGGTCAGTTCGCTTGAAACCATCGAGCGATACATCGCCGAGGGGGGTGCGGTGCCGGTACTCGACCGGATGGGAAAAGCCAGTTTCAAGCGCCTCAAAGAGAAGGTGCGCCAGAAGCTTTTCGCTATCGCTTCGCAGATCATCAACCTCTCGGCGCAGCGCCACCTCAAAAAAGGGATCAAGTTAGAATTAGGGATTAGGAATGAGGAATCAGGAATTGAGGTTGAGTATCAGCGGTTTTTGGCAGCAGCGGGTTTTGAGCATACGGAGGATCAGAAAAAGGCGATCGATGAGATGCTCTCTGAGATGGCGAGTGGGCGGATGATGGATCGGCTGTTGAGTGCCGATGTGGGGTTCGGCAAGACTGAGGTGGCGATGAACGGGATCTTTGTTGCGGTCAAAAACGGTTATCAGGCGATGATGATTGCTCCAACAACCCTGTTGAGCTCTCAACACTTCAAAAGCCTCAAGGAGCGTTTTTATGACTTCGGGATCACCGTAGGTAAACTCGACCGCTTCACCACACCCAAAGAAAAACGCGCTCTGCTTGCCGGACTGGAAGAGGGGACGATCGATGTCGTCGTCGGTACCCATGCCCTGCTCGGAGCCCGGTTTAAAAACCTTGCTTTTGTCGTGATCGATGAAGAGCACAAATTTGGTGTCAAACAAAAAGAAGCCCTCAAAGAGATGGCGATTGATGTGCATGTGCTCAGCATGTCGGCCACCCCGATCCCCCGCAGCCTCAACCTTGCCCTTTCGCAGCTTAAGAGTTTTTCTGAGATTCTTACGCCGCCGCTGGAGCGGGTCGGGGTGCGGACGTTCGTCAAATCGTACGACCCCAAAGTGATCAAGGAGGCCATCACCCGTGAGATCCGCCGGGGGGGACAGATCTTTTACGTCTACAACTCTATCGCCGGGATCGAAGCCAAACGGGATGCCCTGCTGGAAATCCTCCCCAAACTCCGTATCGCCGTGCTGCACTCGAAGATCTCCGCCAGAGAGACCGAAGAGGAGATGCTCAAGTTTGAAGATGGGGAATACGATGTGCTCCTCTCTACATCTATTGTCGAATCTGGGATCCACATGCCCCACGCCAATACGATGATCGTCGATGGCGCCGACCGCTTCGGGATGGCCGATTTGCATCAGCTCCGTGGCCGGGTAGGGCGGGGCGGCCGGGAGGGGTACTGCTATTTTCTTGTCGAAGATACCGAAGCCCTCACCGAGGCTGCCACGCGCCGTCTGCTGGCTCTGGAGTCTCACAGTGAGCTTGGCAGCGGTGCGACACTGGCCTATCACGATCTCCAGATCCGGGGTGGGGGCAACATCATCGGTGAAGCCCAGAGCGGCCATATCAAACAGATCGGCTACGGTCTCTATCTGCGGATGCTCGAAGAGGCGATCCGAGAGCTCAGTGGCCAATCCAAAGAGGTCGCCCGCCAGGTGGAGATGAAACTCTCCGTCACGGCGTACCTCAGCGAAGAGCTCATCACCGAAGACCGCCTCCGCCTCGAGCTCTATCGCCGTCTGGCTCAGTGCGAGAGTGTGGGGGAGGTGTACGCCATCGAAGAGGAGATATCCGATCGCTTCGGCAAGCCCGATACCGTGACCCGACAGTTCATCGACGTGATGGCGATCAAGGTTCTGGCGTTGCAAAAAGGGATTTCCAGGGTCTCTTCGTACCAGAATCGCATCTTTTTTGAGTATGCAGACGAAAAAGCAGACAAAAAGATTCTGGAATCTCCGAGTAAAGACGATGACGATATTATCGGTACTGCGCTCCGTTTTCTCAGAAAATAAATATTTTTCTATTCATTAATATCTAATATTTTTTAATTTTAAGCTTATGCTAAAAAATATTAAGTTATGATTCCAGAGTGATATTCCAACACAAAGGAAATGCTATGAAAAAAGTATTAAGCATTACAATCCTTGGTGCGCTGCTTACAACCGGCAGTGCTATGGCCGGCAAAGATGTTGAGCCGGTTGAAACTGAAGTGATTCCTGTTGCGCAACCAATTGGTTTGTATGTGGGAATCGGAGCTAACTGGACAGGTTTCAGTCGGGATTGTGCCTGTTCGGGGCCAGGATCTCGTAAAAAAGATTCCTCGTTTGGAGAAACTGTTCGTCTTGGATGGGATTTCAATCCTTTTTTTGGAGTTGAAGCACGTTACCTTCGAAATGACTATGGTGTCGAGCTGGCGAGTATTTCCCATTATGGTATCTACCTGAAACCTCAGTATCATATTACCGATACTACCAATATTTATGCGCTTGTCGGTGGCGGTCACACAAAGATTGATTGTGCAGCCAATGTCCAACAAGCCAGTAAAAAAGAGTACAACGCTCTGAGCTTCGGTGCCGGTATCGAGTACGATCTCTCCTCCGACCAAGGTGTGCAGGGTGATGAAGAGGAAGGGTGGGGTCTGTTTGCCGATTGGCAGAACCTTGCCTGGAACAGAGACCCCAATCATGTCAGAGTCAACGTTGTTTCTGCCGGAATTACATACGACTTCTAAGAGAGACCTTTGTATAATTGCCGGCTTCATACAAAGATAGAGGCAGCCACAAGCGCGGGCGCCTGTTTCAGGATTGAATGTCTTCTTGTTGCTATCGCGTGAAATCTCTGTTTTATGGGCACAAAAGAGAATAAGCGCACGGACACAGCCCACCAAAAAGAGAGGAAAAAACATTTTCCTCTCTTGCCCCGACGTTTTTTGCTTTGGGTTTAGCTGCCATGAACCGTCATGATTTTTTCACGCTTTCCGTCTAATGGCCACACCAGCAAATATTCAGACTATTTATTAGTGTGGGAATATGTTATGATACGTCTTGGAAACACCTAAGGACATCGAAGTCATGACCCCGAAAAAATTGTATAAACAGTATTGGTTTATCGGTTCTCTGGTTATTGCGCTCTCTGTTGTTCTGTACAGCGCTCTGTACGGAGAACCCCACTACACCGTAGGTATTTTTGCTTCGTATGCCTTGATATTTTATGCATTTTTTCGAGCGGAAGAAAAAAAGCTTGCTTATGCTGAAGAGCTCAAAAAAAATGCTGAAGAAAAATCGTTTCTTCTTAGAGAGATGCATCACCGCATCAAGAACAATATGCAGGTAATGATGGGGTTGCTCGAGACGCAATCGTTTAAGATCAAGGATCCCAAATACAAACAGATGTTTCAGAGCCATGTTGATCGAATCAAAGCCATGAGCTATCTGCACCAAAATCTTTATGAACAAAAATCCAACAATATGATCGGCATGCGGGATTACCTCGGGAAAATTGTCCGAAACCTTCAATTTATGACTTCCAATACGATTCATATGGAAATCGATGCTTGCGAATTGGATATGCGCCAGGCACTCAATGTGGGATTGATTGTCAACGAGACGGTTTCCAACGCCATCAAATATGCTTATGATGATTTTGATGGTATAATCAACGTGTTCCTCGTACATAAAAACGGGAAGTGTATGCTTCATGTGCAGGATTTTGGCAAAGGGTATGATCCTGAAACATTTGAGGATGAGTCTCTCGGGGTTTCCATGATTCAAGATATGGCTGAATTTTTGGAGGACAGCACCATTACAATCAACAGTACCTATGGTGTATCGATAGTTGTTATGTTTTCAAAAGGGGAGTAATCACCATGTTGCCACTGCCTGAGCGGGTGATGATTGTTGAAGACGAGATGCTGACACAGCGTCACCTCAAAAATATTTTAAACAATTTGGGAGTGAAGGTGGTCGGATGTTTTGACAATGCAGCAGATGCCCGTGCTGCATTGACAAGAGATTCCTGTGATATGATTTTGATGGACATCAGCATTAAAGGATCCGAGGACGGAATACAGTTTTCACGCAGCATTCTCCAGCAATACGCCATCCCTATTGTATTTATATCAGCGTACAGCGACGAGGAAACACTTGAAGAGGTGCTTGATCTCTCCCCTTACGGTTTTATCACCAAACCTTTCGGCGCCAAAGATGTTGAAGTGGCTATGGGAGTTGCCTACAAGCGCTTCCATGCCGATGGAATCAAACGTGCGATTGCAAAAGCAACGGCATCGTCCTCTTCGTCAGCCTCACGAACCGAGGTTGTTCAGATTGATAATGTGTATCGATTTGATATGCAGGCAGAAATTCTCTACAAAGACAATAAGCCTGTACATTTAAACAAAAAACAGACCAGATTGATCAAAATGCTGGTTGAGTATCGTAATCAGGTTATCGATTATGAGACAATTATCAATGAGGTGTGGCCTGATGGTGTTGTCGCATCTTCTTCGCTTCGAACCCTGGTGTATTCCATACGCCAGCTGCTTTCGGGGTTTCCGATCGAATCCTACAGCAAAATAGGGTATGGACTCAAAACACACTCCCGCCTTTGAGAAAGTCCCGAGATGATCCATCCGCAGTTTCAGCAGTTGATAACACTACTGATCCTGTTCGGTGCCGGAAAATGGACGGCGCATATTTATCCCTCTTTTTTGCTTGCTCTTTCGGTCTTATTCTGGAGCATACTTGTTGAGTATGCTTTGGTTCGTCTTCAATATGGGGGCTTGAAATATATCCCGTTTTCTGCCGGATCGACGGCGATGGGAGTGTTGCTGATGATGGCGACACCCCATGGCTGGATATATGGCGCGGCAATTATTCTCGCTTTGCTTCAGAAACATATCATCAGGGTGCACAAACATCACTTTTTTAATCCGTCCAATTTTGCGGTGATCATGGCACTGCTTCTGTTTTATTCGCAGGCCCATGTGGTACTTGGACAGTTGGGGGAAGCATGGTGGATGCGGGGATTGGTTATTGTTCTGGCCGGAGCCATTCTGGTGCGGGTAGAGCGGTGGATTATTCCTTTTGCTTTTGTTGCAGGGTATTTGGCTGCAGAGTATGTCTGGGTTGTCGGATATGACCCGGTAGTGACGTTTGAGGCAATTTATGAGCGTTTTTATTCTGTATCACTTGTAGTGTTTGTAGCGTTTATGCTGACCGATCCCCGTACGACACCTGTACTGCATTGGCAGCAGGGGTTATTTGGGTTGCTGGTAGCCATGATTGCAACGGGGTTGGACCGTTGGTATGGTTTTCGGGTGCAGCATCTGTTCATGGCGCTTTTTATCCTCTCTCCCTGGGTTCCCTGGCTTCAAGAAAAAGGGAAAGAATCCAGACTTCTGTGGTGGGGGGCTCTCCTTTCTTTTGTGGCAATTGGTGTTATAATCCTGATCGAAAACCGTCCGCCATATTATTTTGAGATGGAAGGGTAGGCGCGCGGCTGCGCGCCGTGTATTGGTGTAATTGGTATATTAGTTAGTGGTTGATGGCTGATGGTTGATGGGGATGTGACTCGGTTGCGAAAATGAAAACATGAAAGATGAAACATGACAACGGAAATGAAAATAAGTTTGGGGATTTTGGCAGCCGGAGTGGCAGGGTTGTCTGTCTATTGGTTTTATCCTGCCTCTTCTCCACAGATACCC
>JALVQH010000128.1 GCA_027031505.1 Campylobacteraceae bacterium
CATGGCGCTGATCCCTTTGGAGACGATCGTCGAGGTGGTGTTTTTGCCGAGATGGATCATCTTGGTGCCGGTATCGGCCTGCTGTGCCAGTGTGGTGACCGCTACGGAATAAAACTCCCCGACCGAGTTGTCCCCTTTGAGGATGCAGCTGGGGTATTTCCATGTGATCGCCGAGCCGGTCTCCACCTGTGTCCAGGAGATTTTGGCATTCGTCTCACAGATGCCGCGCTTGGTGACGAAGTTGTAGATCCCCCCTTTGCCGTTCTCGTCACCGGGGTACCAGTTTTGGATCGTGGAGTATTTGATCTCGGCATCCTCAAGGGCAATGAGCTCTACCACTGCCGCATGGAGCTGATTGTCATCGCGCATCGGCGCAGAGCACCCTTCGTTGTAGCTGACGTAGCTTCCCTTGTCGGCGACGATGAGAGTGCGTTCGAACTGTCCGGTATTGAGGGCATTGATCCGGAAGTAAGTACTCAACTCCATCGGACAGCGGGTCTCAGGCGGGATATAGACAAAGGTTCCGTCGGTAAAAACCGCCGAATTGAGCGCCGCGAAATAGTTGTCGGTCATCGGGACGACGCTGAACATATACTTCTGGATCAACTCGGGGTAATCCCGGATCGCTTCGGAGATGGAGCAGAAGATGATCCCTTTGGCCTCCAGCTCCTTGCTGAACGTCGTCTTGACTGAGACCGAATCGACCACCGCATCGACCGCGATCCCCTGGAGCTGTTTTTGCTCCTCAAGAGGGATGCCGAGTTTCTCATACGCTTCGAGGATCCTGGGGTCAACCTCGTCGAGGCTCTCGGGCGCCTGTTTGGGGGCGGAGAAGTAGGAGATGGATTGGTAATCGATCGGTGTGTAGTCGAGGTGTCCCCAGTGGGGCTCTTCCATCTGCTGCCATTTGCCAAACGCCTTCAGCCGCAGATCGAGCATCCACTGAGGCTCATCCTTTTTGCGGGAGATAAAGGTGATCACCCCCTCATCGAGTCCCGGCGGGACGGTATCCTGCTCAATGTCGATCTCAAAACCCAGCGCGTACTCACCCGAGACGGCCTGGTTGAGCTCTTCTTGTGCCATGAATTTCCTTTTGGGTTTATATGGGTACAGTGTAGTACAAGATACCTTAAAGCGGAGTGAAATTGTCCGGATTAGAAAAGGACAATCTCTTTCATGGGGTAGTGCTTACGATTGTATGTCCACAAGACCAAATGGTGTTGCCGTGCCGATGCAGCGATAAGATAGTCTTCCAGGGAAATGCCACTGTACGCTTTTCGAAAACGATTGGCATACTCTCCGGCTATCCTTCCTGTTTCTGTATCGATCTGTAGCGGCTGAAAATAGGAGAAGAGTGCCTCGATTTGATCCAGCTCCCCTGGGCGAATACCTGCAAATATCTCAGCTGAGACAATGGGAGAAAGATACAACATTCGGTCTCTAACTTCATCCAAACGTTTCAACGTCTCCTCTTTTTTCTTGAGGATATTGATAACCACATCACTATCAAGAAGCAAATCAGCCATGAAGTATACGACTCTTTGATCGGAGATCATTCACGTATGTATCCGCATCAATGTCGGAGAAACTCTCAAGTGGTTGCATGTGGCTCACGAAATCTTTCAGGTTGTTGTGTCTCTTTTTTTGGAGGTCCGTGCGCAATACCCGTCGAATATATTCAGAAGCAGAAACATTCAATTGCGTAGCTACCCGTTTGATCTCCGAAAGAAGATCAGGTTCGAGATAAATCTGTGTTCGTTGCATGATGTTGCCTTAATCTTGAAATATACACCACTATTATACACCAGCTTGGTTAATAGTTCTTCGCGTTCTTAAACTCCGCCACTTCGCTGTCCACCATCGCATCGATCATCCGCAGGTAGAGGTCGTTGATAAGATTGGGAGAGAGGTCGAGTTCGATCGCTTTAGCGCGGACGCGGTTGATCACGTCATCGATCCGGTCTTCGGCCTTGATCTCGTCGATACTGTTCTTGAAATGCGCAAGTTGTTTGACGTAGGCATTGCGTGCGGCTACAAGAGTGACGATCTGCTCATCAAGCCGGTCGATCTCGGTGCGAGCTTCGTCGAGGGAGGTGCATTTTTTGATATCCATGGTTCTTCCCCTTTGTGTTTTGCTGAAGTTATTATACTCCATTCCCCTAAAAGTGCCACTCAACAACCGATCCGAAAGCCCTTTGCGATTCCCCACACCTCTATTCTACATCTCGGCAGTTTATGCAGCAGAAATGCTGTCGCCAGAGCACTGACTGATGTCATAAAGTCGCATCCGTTGTGCTGCCGCATGATACCCCGATGGGGGCATCTCACTTGTTTTTGGTGTCCTGTATATCAAAACCGCAATCCTTGACTGCGACCATGAGAAAATCCCGCATCGATCCGCTGACAATCGCCGGGCGATAGCCTGCATCCACCGGAGACTCCAGGACGACAAGCAGAGGCGCAGATATCTTCATCATGAACGCTCATCGCAAATGCTTCTCTTCGGCAATCAGCTCGACGACACCCTCCACCATCTCCTGCGCCGCTTCAACCTCCGTCACCCCGAGACGGCGACGGTTGCTGATGTCGTACACACCCCCCACACTTTCGGAGTGCTCACCGTGAATCCCACGGATCTGGAGATGGTGTTTCGCACAGATTGCTTCGAAACGTTCATAATCTTCGGCCAGTTTGGGCAGTGCAATGTGGACGCTGGCACGCATGGCCGTTCCGAGATTGGTCGGGCAACTGGTCAGATACCCCAGATGGGCACTGCGGGCAAACGGTACCCGGGATTCGATCGCCCGAACCGCCCGAACCAATCGGCGGAAAACCGCGGCGATGTCCCCACCCGGCTGCATCGATATGATCCGCATCTGATCCTCTTCGTTCACCCAGACGAGGAAGGTTTTGTCGTGATTGTGGTAGAGGCCGCGCCCGGAAGGCCAGTCGCGGTTGAGCCCGGCCGATTCGAGGAATCGATCCCCTTCTTTGAACAGAAAATGATCCTCGATCAACGCCCGCTGCGTCTCGGGAGACATCCCGGTGAGGGGATAGTATCTCCCGGCCAGATCATCCGTGAGTGTCTCCAGCCCGGCGGCGACCCGGGTCTCTATCTCATCACGCTGTTCTCGGGTGATAGCCGGTCCGAGTGGAAAACCGGCTACATTGCGCCCGACACGGATGCGTGTTGAGAGGATAAACTCCCCTTCCGGATCGGGATTGGGGGCATTCAGTCTGCCCGGGTCGAGATCGCTCCGGTGCGTGTCGCTCGGATGAAACCCATGATAGGCTTCGATGATCGGATCAAACAGCGCCGCATAGAGGATATACGACTCCCCGTCCCCGGCATACACCCCGATGCTGCTGTCCGGGTTTTCAACCCCGGAGCGGATCGCCTGCTCGAGAGTAAAGCCATTGGAGGTCTGCACACCTCTGAGGGCATCAAACACCTCCGGAGTCAAGAAACGACACAGCATCGATCGGCAGTCAGCAGGAAAGGTGGGATAATCCATACAAAAACCTTCTGGAAAAAAGAGTACCGTCAGTATAGCACAACTTCACGCAGCACATGCAAACCCGATCAACTCCGATACCGTTTAAACACCTCCGAAAAATCAACTTCAACTCTGCAGGCGGTCTCTTCAAACAAATAAGTCTCCAGCGCAAACACACCTTCTTTATCGTATGTTTTGCCGTCAAGGCGATAAATTTTGGCAATCAAATCCTTGGGATAGACCAGTACATAATAGGTGACTTTTTCGGCTTCGTAGAGGGAGAATTTGATCTTTTCATCCCGGGAGGCGGTCGAGGGACTGATCACTTCGACGATGATCTCAGGAGCTTTGGTGAGATAGGCTTCGTGGGTCTCACCGCAAGTGAGCACAACATCAGGGCGGAGCACCGTATCGTCACTCAGTTTGTAATCGACTTCGCCGAGGACTTCGCACTCGGGGCAGCCATCGATCCCGAGTCTGAGACGATGCGCTATCTCGTATGCCAGTTTTTGATGCGTACGCATCGGTGCAGGAGCCATCGCATACGCGATCCCATCGATCAATTCCCAATCCCCTTCCCACTGAGCATAATCCTCATACGTATAGGAAGGCAAATCCTCGATCCGCAAAGCACCCATCACTGCTCCTTGTAATTTTTGGTTATTATAACATAAAATTTAACCGTAAAAGTCTACCCGCTACCCGCTACTCTCTACCCCCTCACAACTCACAGCAACCTTTCGCTAAAATACCTCACATTCAAAAGGGTCATTTCCCAATGCCCGATACCTGAACTCATGTGTTGAAGGATACCTCCATGTCAGACACCCCCTGTAAAACCGCCTACATCACCACCCCCATCTATTATGTCAACGACATCCCCCACATCGGGCACGCTTACACCACCGTCATCGCCGATACCCTCGCGATCTATTCGCGGATGGTGGGGCACGATACGTTTTTCCTCACCGGCACCGACGAGCACGGGCAAAAGATCGAGCAGGCCGCCAAAACCCGGGGCAAAAGCACCCGGGAGTATGCCGACGAAATCTCCGGACGCTTCCGGGCGCTGTGGGACGCATTCGGCATCACCTATGATAAATTTATCCGCACCACCGATGCCGAACACAAAGCCGGTGTGCAGGTGGCATTTCAGAAAATGGTCGACAAAGGGGATATTTACAAAGATGTTTACAAAGGCAACTATTGTATCTCGTGTGAAACCTTCTTCACCGAGACGCAGCTGGTCGACGGCGAATTCTGTCCCGAGTGCGGCAAGCCGACCCATGTCGTGGAGGAGGAGAGCTACTTTTTCCGTCTGAGCGACTATCAGGACAAACTCCTCTCATGGTACCGGGACAACCCCGAGTGTATCCTGCCCAGATCCAGGCGCAACGAAGTGATCCGGTTTGTCGAGAACGGACTGGAGGATCTCTCGGTCACGCGCACCAGCTTTGACTGGGGAGTGAAGCTGCCCGAGAAAATGAACGACCCCAAACACGTCATGTACGTCTGGCTCGATGCGCTGATGAATTACCTCACTGCGCTGGGATACGGCACCGACGAGAAGCGGATGCACTATTGGCCGGCGCGCGTCCACCTCATCGGCAAGGACATCCTCCGCTTTCACGCGATCTACTGGCCGGCGTTTTTGATGAGCCTCGATATGCCCCTGCCCAAACACATCGCCGCACACGGCTGGTGGACGCGCAACGGGGAGAAAATGTCCAAATCCAAGGGGAACGTCGTCAATCCCAAAGAGGTCGCCGATGCGTATGGATTGGAGAACTTCCGCTACTTCATGCTCCGCGAAGTCCCTTTCGGCGGCGACGGGGACTTCAGCCAGCGAGCGCTGATCGACCGGATCAACTCCGATCTCGGGAACGATCTGGGTAATCTCCTCAACCGCCTCATCGGGATGAGCGGCAAATACTTCGACGGTCGGATCGAGAGCGACAAGGTACGCGACTACTATCCTGAAGAGATGGCGGAGGCCGAAGCGTCCCTCTCCCGGCTCGAACCGCTCCTTTTTGAGATGCAGCTCCACCGCTACCTCGAGGAGCTCTGGCGGCCGCTGGCGATCGCCAACAAAGCGATCGACCGCTACCAGCCCTGGAACCTCATGAAAGAAGGCAAAACCGACGAAGCGATGGCGCTCAACGGGCTGATTGCCAATCTCCTTGCCCGGGTGGCGATCATGCTTCACCCCGTCATGCCCAGAACCACCGATACCATCGCCACGGCACTGGGATTTGCCATCGATCAGAAGAG
>JALVQH010000129.1 GCA_027031505.1 Campylobacteraceae bacterium
ATGCAGTACGGTTCTCAAATTGGACGACACCTTCGATCAGTGCATAGATGGTGTGGTCTTTGCCCATGCCGACACCGGTGCCGGGGTGGACTTTGGTGCCGCGCTGGCGGAGGATGATGTTGCCGGGTATCACTCTCTCTCCACCGTATTTCTTGACGCCGAGGCGTCGTCCGGCCGAGTCACGGTTATTCTGGGTTGATCCTTGACCTTTTTTGTGTGCCATTGTCTCTCCTTATCCGATTTTGGTAATACGAACGCGTGTGAAATCACGGCGGAAACCGCGCTTGAGCCTGGAGTCTTTTCTGCGCCGTTTTTTATAAATGATCACTTTTTTGTCGCGCCCCTCATTGATCACTTCGCCCTGGACGACGGCACCCTCTACGAGAGGAGTTCCCACGGTCAGGTCGCTGTCTGTACCCAGTGCCAGAACCTCTTTGAATTCGACGGCGCTTTTCGGCTCAAGACCCATCTTGTCAAAAGCGATAATATCACCTTCCTGCACCTTGAACTGCTGGCCGCTTGCTTTGATGATTGCGTACATTGCAAACCCTTTAATGTGTATCTCTTGAAAAAAGTTCGAGATTATACCCAAAGGATCATTAAGATTGTTTGAATCACCCTCTCAATGCAGCCTTTTGAGAATAAGGCACCGGTGGAGTGCCCCGTTTTCTCCTCCATATTTCTGAACGTAAGCGTCAAACTTCTCCTGGCCGATCATACCGATGCATGCTTCACGGGTCATCCCCTCGGATGTGGGTTTTGGCACATCGAGTGCCGCAGGAACAGGCTCAGTGACTGCGGCCGAGGCAACAACGGTTTCCACCGACTCAATTGTCCGTTGGGGACCGAGAAGCTCCGGGTCACTCTTGTTGCTGTCGATGCTGTAGGGCTCGGGCTTGATGACATATTGCTCTTCTTTGTGCCGCTTGTACATCCGCCAGGGCTGTATCTTTCCGGTTGCATTGTCCTCTTTCGTTTTTTTTGCTGCGGAGCGGGAATGGTTTATGCGCCCATTGAGGATCGCCATGGGATCGGGATGGTGACTGTCATACGCCTCCAATGGGCAGGCGAACAGTATGCCGGCAAAAAGCAGGTATTTTATACGAACAAATCTGTGCTCCATATTCTTTTCCATGAATCGCTTAAAAGCGTGTGTTGGCATCTGCCACGGCAATGCAGTCAATCTCGATCCTGACATCTTTCGGAAGACGGGAAACTTCCACCGTGCTTCGTGCCGGACGGTGCGTACCGAAGTATCGGCTGTAGATGGCATTGACCTCGGCAAAATCATCCATATCAGAAAGGTAAATCGTTGTCTTGACCACATCATTGAGGTGGGCTCCGGCCGCTTCAAGAATATAATAAAGATTCTTGAAGACTTGATGCGTCTGTGTCGCTATATCGGTACCGGCCAACTCCCCGTTGGGCATGAGACCGATTTGTCCGGAAGTGTACACAAAGCTTCCTGATTTGATTGCCTGGGAATAGGGGCCGATTGCCTGAGGGGCATCCTGAGTCTGTATCGTGATCATGGGCACTCCTTAATTGTTTTCATAAAAGATATAACTGGTCGAATAATCCGAGAATTCAAAGTACTCTTGTTTTTCACCCGGATCTTTTTTGAAATTAAAATTCTTATCATCGTAGCCGTAACCATAGCGATAGGGGCGGGGCTTACCGTCATTGGTGCCGTATGCGGTTGAAAGTTTGTCAATTTTAATGAAGCGCTTGACAAGTTTTTCTCCGGCATAGATATCCAATACACCGTTTGTGCCTGTCCAATTCTGGATTGAGCGGCTCAGACTGTTCTGGGTCTCCTGAGTGCACCCGTTGACTCCCAAAACCGCTATCACCATTGCCGATAATATTTTTATCTTCATAATTGTACTCCTTTGCTGCAATTTTATCCGGGAGGTTCTTCAGCGGAAATTTTCTCCAGGGCACGTTTGGTCAAAATGGGTCCAAGCAATTCATGCACCATGGTCGTTGAAATAATAACATTCAGTACAATCGGTGCCATAATTCCGAAGCCGGTTTCGCTTTGCAGCGAGAGCGCCAGACCGATCGCGATCCCTGCTTGAGGAAAGAGCGCCAACCCCAGATAATTCTGGACGACTTGAGAAGTTCCGGAGATCCGCGCCCCCAGCCAGACCCCCGCCACTTTGCCGATAAAACGGAAAACAATATAGAAAAGCACTACCCACGGCATACTGGCAACAAAGCCCATATCAAGGTGCATCGCAGAGAGGGTAAAAAAGAGCATAAAAATAATCTCTTTCAGATGGTGATCAAATTCCCGTCGCACCAGAAAAAAGTTTTTGGGAGAGAGGTTGGACATCACCACACCCATCACCAGCGAAGCGAGCAGCGGCTCAAGCCCAAGATATTCACTCAAACTGAAAACAATGAAAATCATGCCCAGTGTTGAAGTGGTTTTAATGCTGCGGCGGTTTTTAAAGACCCGATCGATCCAAACCGAAATAACTGCACCCGAGATACCGATGAGCAATGTTGACAGGAGTACGGGCACGATGGAAAAATATGCACTGAGTGTATTGGTTTTGACGTCGAGAGCAGCCGAAGCAATGATCAAAACAAAACTGAACAACACCAGCGTAATCGCATTATCCGCAGCCACAACTCCAAGAAGAAATGCACTTGAACGCCCTTTGATTCTGGTCTCATGAATTACTGCAAGAATCGTTGCCGGTGCGGTTGCGGAAGCCAGCGCCCCGAACAACAGAGAAACAGCAAGCCGATAATGAAGCGAAAGTCCAAAATCAAAATAGGAAAACATGCTGTAAAGCACCGTCCCGATCAATACAAACGTAAAAACCGCCTCAAAAGTCGCAACGACAGCAACATGTTTCCATATTGCACGGAGAACATCATATTTGAGGTTGGCTCCAATGAGTACCGAAATCAGCGAGAGAGAAAGGTCGATTACCAGGCCGCTCTCATCTACAAATGTTTGGGGGACAAAGTTGAGCATCTTTGGGCCGATAATAAAACCAAGAACAAGGTAACCGACAACATTAAGGGTTTTGAATTTGTAGCCGACCCATTTGGCAAAGGCTCCCAAAACAAAAATGAGTCCAATATAGAAGAGTGCGTCCATAAATCCCTTTCGTTCTGTTCACTCGCCATCATACACAAAAAGGGTATACATTCTGTTAACCCTTTTTAAGCGGCATGGAAAATTTCTGTGTCACCAGTTCACCGGCTTCGTCAAAATAGAGATGGTAAAGCATATCTTTGGCCACCGGTAGTCCGACGAGATAGCGCAAAGCGAGGTTGGCCTGGAGGGAGGCGATGTGCATGACAATGGGCGCTGCAATCCCGGCAGGAGTATGGTCACTGACAACAAAGACGCCAAACGTCGCCCGGTCAAAAAAACACACCTGCCCCGTGAAGGCTTCGACACTGCCATAGATCCACGGTGTGGCATGCATTCTGCTCCATGCATCGATCGCTTCGCGCGACGGAAGATTATCGGTCGCATCGAGGATCAGATCATACCTCCCATCAAGCTCAGAAAAAGCGGCAAAATCCATCACAAAAGGGGTCACATCTACAAAAGGGTTTTTGCTCCGAATCCGCTCGACAACGACACGGGCTTTGGATCGCCCTTCGTCAGACAGCGTGAAGGCTATCTGCCGATGGATGTTGTGCAAAGAGACTGTGTCAAAATCCACTACATGGATCGTTCCGATCCCGCTGGTTCCCAGGGCAAAAGCGAGAGAAGAGCCCAGACCGCCGGCACCGATAATAGCAATTCTTTTGTTCTGGAGTGCCGCTTGAGTCGCTTCACCCCAAAGCTGAATCTGACGCACAAAATAGCTATCTGTTTCCATATCAAGCACCCCGTTTTATCTTTCCCGCACGCACAATGCGTGCTCAAAGCGCCAGCTTTTGCGGTGATCTTTGACTGCCTCTTTGTTTATGGTCTCTATGAGCATCGATTCTTTGTCTTCGAGCATCATTTCGACCTCTCCTTCGGGATTGACCAGCATACTGTCACCATAAAAACGCCACTTGATCTCTCCGTCGATGTATTCTCCGAGACGATTGCTGCGCAGGAGGTAGCATCCGTAAAGAAAGGCTCTGCTTTTGATGAGTTCACGCCAGCGATTGCGGGAGCCGAACGTTGAAGCACTCGGCAGCAGAACCAGATCCACTTTTTTGCGCCGTACCGCTTCCCAGAACGGATCAAAGTGGAGTTCGTACCCCGCCATAACGGCGATCTTGAAGCCCTCGAGTTTGAAGATCATTGGATCGTGCAGCGGCGCAACAGGATTGGCAAAAAAATTCTGCTCATTCCAGTGGGGGTAAGGTATGAGGATCTGCTGGTCATAGTAGGTCGTGTTGCGGGGGGCGATTTTGACAATACTCTTGTAGTAGTGCTTTTTCTTAACGCGGACAATGGGGGCAACAAAAATCATGTCGTGTTTGCGGGCAAATTTTCCCAACAGCTTAAGGTGCTGGCGGGTTTGCTCTTTGACCATTCTGCGGGGCATCGATTCCATCTCCTTGAAGAAATGGTTCAGGACATACTCTCCGAACAGAATCAGTTTTGCTCCGCGTTCAGCTGCGTTCTTGAGATAAAACTCCAGTCGGGTGGCATTCATCCCGAGTGTGGGCAGCTGCAGGGCTCCGACGGCAAGTTCTTTCACGCCTCGACCCCGCTCTGCTGCTTCTCAATCACCGCCACTTTAAGCTTGGCTTCCTCGACCATCGCCTGAGCCTCTTTGATGGTCGAGAGCCCCTTTTCGTAGAGTTTCACACTCTCCTCAAGTGTCACTTCCGGATCCATCAGCTTTTCGAGGATGGCTTTGGACTCAGCCAGTTTCTCTTCGAAGGTTTTGTTTTTCATTCATGATCCCTTTTGTGGGACTGAAGTCCCAGCTCCTTTTTTATCAAAGCTTTGCAAAGCAAAACATACCATAATTCCTAATTCCTAATTCCTCACTCTTAATTCTCAAGCGCTTCCCGCACCACCTCGTCAAATTTATCGATCTCCACGAGAAACGCATCGTGTCCGTAGTCGCTCTCCACCTCGGTGTAGGTGCAGGGCTGCCCGTTGCGCTTAAGCATCCGGGCGATGTGCTCCATTTCGCCCGGGAAGAAGAGGTAGTCCCCCGAGAAACTGATCAGATGTACCTTCGCTTTGATCCGCATGATCGCATCATGGAGCGAATCGTATCCACGGGAGAGATTAAACGTGTTGATCGCTTTGATGATGTAAAGGTAACTGAGGGGATCAAAGATGCGGGAAAAATTGGTCGTATTGTACTCGAGGTACCGCTCCACCTCATAGCGACCGAAGAGCTCAAACAACCCGTCGGTTTCGACATAGTTGCGGCCAAATTTTGCATCCATTGATTCCGGAGAAAGATACGAAATATGCCCGGCGATCCGACCGATCGCCAGCCCTTCAAGCCCCGCTTCAATAAACGCATTCCGAGGATAGTTGCCTCCCTCAAAACGGGGATCGTTCCGGATCGCTTCCATGGCAACTTTGTTGAAAGCGATGACCCATGGACGCGTCGCATAGGTCGCCGCCAGTGCGATAATCCGATCGGCAAAATTCGGATAGTCGACCGCAAACTGCAACGCCTGCATCCCCCCCATCGATCCCCCGACGATCGCTTTGACATGGTGAATCCCCAGCGAACTCAGCAGCTGCTTCTGTGCCCGGATCATATCTTTGATCGTCACTACGGGAAATTTCAGACGATACGGTTCCTCACTCGGATACGCATCG
>JALVQH010000130.1 GCA_027031505.1 Campylobacteraceae bacterium
TTCCTTCGGTAACAGCTCCTCTCTCGTCTTCAACTTTGATTTTCCATTCATCAGCTCCACAATTTGCACTGCAAAAAGTTCTTTGCTTACCGGGTGCAATATAATCTGGTGGTGTGTCATTTGGAAAACTTTTCTTGTAAGCTCCATCAACTGGACCACTCCAAATATTATAAATGTCATAGTCAGAATTTACACTGTTTTTAACTTCGACGCAAGATTTACTATCATCTCCTGTCTCAATATAATCCGCAACTTGTCTCTGAATTTTAATGTTGTATTCATTCCCCGCACTATTGCACCCGCTCAACGCCACCATAGCCACAACCCCGAGGGTCAATCCGATGATTTTATTCATGTCTGCTCCTTCGTCGGTATGAACGATATTGTCACACCAATACATCGTCTGGATCTTTGTTGGTGTGATGCCATTATAGCACACAATCGTGGAAAAAATGTGGGAACAGCCTCCCAAAAGCGCCTCTAAGTGATATTTCACTAAAATATTGCACTTTTTATCGACAGGATAGTGCATGCTCAAAAAGAATACCAAGATCGTAGCGGCTGGATTTGTTCTCAGTCTGATCGCCGGGCTGGCGTTGGGGTCGGGATCATTGAGTGCCCGGGAGGCCGGCAAATCCGAATCACGTAAAAGCAAGCTTCAGGCGTATCTGAAATTTACCAAGATCCTCAACATGATCGAGAACCAGTACGTCGATGAGGTCAACACCACCACCCTCATCAACAAAGCCCTCAAAGGACTCATGTCCAATCTCGATGCCCATTCCACCTATATGGATGCCAAAGCGTTCAAGGATCTCAACGTCCAGACCAAAGGGGAGTTTGGCGGACTGGGGATCGTCGTCGGGATGAAAAAAGGAGCCCTCACCGTCATCGCCCCCATCGATGACACTCCCGCCAAAAAAGCCGGCGTCAAAGCCGGGGACATCATTCTCAAGATCGACAAAAAGGTGACACTCGGAATGACCATCGACGAAGCGGTCAAACTCATGCGCGGCAAACCCGGAACCCCCATTATCCTCACCATCGTCCGCAAAAAAGCAAACAAACCCATCAAGATCAAGATCATTCGGGATATCATCAAGATCCAGTCGGTCAAAGCCAGAACCATCGGCAGGAAAAAAGAGATCCTTTATCTTCACATCAGCTCTTTTGACGCCCATGTCACTAAAAATGTCAAAAAAGCGCTCCGGGAGCATCCCCGAACCAAAGGGATCATTCTCGATCTGCGCAACAACCCCGGCGGTCTGCTCAACCAGGCAACCCAACTGCTCGATATGTTTATCGACAAAGGTCCTCTTGTAACCCAAAAGGGGCGCAACCCCGAAGACAATTCCGAGTACGACGCGCACGCAGCCGGTACCGACACAAAAACACCTATTGTCGTCCTGATCAACGGCGGGAGTGCCAGTGCCAGCGAGATCGTCAGCGGCGCCCTGCAGGATGACCGCCGTGCCGTGCTCGTCGGCGAGAAGACATTCGGCAAGGGTTCTGTGCAAATCGTTATTCCGGTGGGCAGAGAAGACGGTCTCAAGCTTACCATTGCCCGCTATTATCTCCCGAGCGGCCGCACGATCCAGAACAAAGGGGTCACCCCAGACGTGATCGTCCATCCCGGCACAGTAAGCCGGGATGACAATGAGACGTTTGTCCTTAAAGAGAGTGATTTGAAACAGCACCTCAAAAGTGAACTCAAGAAAATCGACGGCAATGCCACGACCCCTGCCGAAAGCAATGCGACAACCCGGAAGGACAAAAATGTCCTGACCGAAAAAGAGCTGTA
>JALVQH010000131.1 GCA_027031505.1 Campylobacteraceae bacterium
TGTTCAAGGCCAACAAACCGCTGTTTATCTACAAACAGGTCAAACCGATCGATGCGCTGTTTGCCCGTGCGGGGGTTGAGATCTTTATCACGGCTATATTGATCCTGGTCTTTTATGGACTGGGGCTTGTGCTGGGGCACGATACACACATCAAAAACCTCAATATGGTGGCCTTTGGTTTTGTGTTTCTGATTCTCTTTTCTCTCGCAGTTGCGGTTGTGATTGCGGTTGTGAACCTGTTTTACCAGAGTGTCGGCAAGCTGGTGAGCATCGCCATGATGGGTCTGATGTTTGGCTCGGCGGTGATTTATCCGATCGACAGAACTCCTCCTGCGTTTGCCGATTTTATTTTGGTCAATCCCTTGACCCACTTTATCGAGCTGATCCACGGATCGTATTTTTATGCGATGGATACAACGTATGTCAATTTCACTTACATGCTGGTGTGGACGGTGGTGTTGATGTTTACAGGTTTATGGCTCTACGTGATGCTGGAGAAAAGGATCATCACCCAATGATCGAGCTCAAGCATGTCACCAAGTATTTTACGACCAATCAGGGACGCAAATACATTCTCAGGGATGAGACACTCACTCTGCCATCGGGTCAAAATATCGGGATTCTCGGCCGAAACGGCGCGGGCAAATCCACCCTCATGCGGATGCTCGGACGGATCGAATTTCCCAACGAGGGGACGATCACCTCGCCCAATTCGTTCTCCTGGCCGCTGGGGCTGGGAGGAGGCTTCGTGGGCAACATGACCGGTGCGGCCAATGTCAAATTTGTCTGCAAGGTATACGGCAGGAGTCGGGGGCAGACACGCAAGATACTGGCGTTTGTACGGGAGTTCAGTGAGTTGGAGGAGTATTTCGATATGCCGATCCGCACCTACTCTTCGGGGATGAAATCCCGCTTGAGTTTTGGTCTCTCGCTGGCGTTTGATTTTGACTATCTTTTGATCGATGAGACCCTCTCGGTGGGGGATGCCCGTTTCCGCAAAAAATCCAAAGACGCCCTCATGCAAAAGATCCAAACCTGCAATGTCCTGCTGGTCAGTCACGACATGAAAACCCTCCGGGATATCTGCGACGCAGGGATCGTGGTCAATGACGGCAAGATCGCCTATCACAGCGACATCAATGAAGCGATCAATGCCTACGAAGAACTCAACAAAAAGGCCGGATAAGATGAAGAAAATAGTGTTCAATCTTTTGTTTGTGGCGGTGTTTGTCGCCGGGAGTCTCTATATCCTTTTTATCCAGACGGAAAAATACCGCTCATCCAGTGTCGTCACGGTCAAAAACCTGACCCAGGAGCAGTCGATCAGTGCTCTGGGATCCCTTCTGACCAATGTCAGCTCTTCAGCCTCTCAGGACTCGGGTATCCTCGAGATCTATATCCGATCTGGGGATATGTATGCACTGCTCGATCGGGATTACAATCTTTCAGGTTATTACGCAAGTGACCGGATCGATTTTGCCCACCGTCTCTACCCGGATGTCTCTTTTCCCTATTTTGCCGCCAACCGCCGTAACTTTCTCCGCAGTTACAACAGCGACCTCGGTATCCAGTACGATCCGCTCTCTGCGACGATGACCATCAGCTATCTCCATGCCGATCCGAGGATCGCCCAAAAGGTGGTCGAGACGATCATCCGCCAATCGACCAAAATCCTCAACAAGTTCGAGCATGAAAACACCCGGATTGCTCTGGAGTTTCTCGAAAAGCAGGCTGCAAAAAACCGAGAGCTCTTCATGAATTCGATCAAAAAACTCATCGCCTACCAGAACCTCCACC
>JALVQH010000132.1 GCA_027031505.1 Campylobacteraceae bacterium
AAGCGTCTCTCGTACACATCTACTGTACGCCAAACCTATTCGTAGACTTTGGCTCGGGCGTATTTGCCTGCGTCATCCAGTGCACTCTGATCGATCGCAGGCAGGGTACGTTCGGTCACTTTCCTGGCTCGGTCGTAGAGCTTCTTGAGGAAGCGGAATGCCCCCTCGACCCCGCTCTCGTTCCACTCCAGCTCTTTCTGGGGCGGCGCGGCAAAGAGGGTGAAGAGTCGCGCCGTATCGGCTCCGTACTTTTGCACCAGCGCATCGGGATCGACGGTGTTGCCTTTGGATTTGGACATTTTAGCTCCATCCATCAGCACCATCCCCTGCGTCAACAACCGCTCAAAAGGCTCGTCGGTATCGTGATACTCCAGATCACGCAGTACTTTGGTGAAAAAGCGGGCGTAGAGGAGGTGGAGGATCGCATGCTCGATCCCGCCGATGTACTGATCGACATTCATCCAGTAGGCCGCATCTTCCCGGTCGATCCCCTCCTGCTCCCATTTCGCCGGATCAAGCGTATAGCGGAGCTGATACCAGCTGCTCTGGACGAAGGTGTCCATCGTGTCGGTTTCCCGGATCGCTTCACCGCCGCATTGTGGACACGTGCAGTGCTTCCACGTCGGATGGCTCTCAAGGGGGTTCCCCTCACCGGTGATCTCCGCATCTTCCGGGAGAGCCACGGGGAGATTCTCGATCTTCTCAGGCACCATCCCGCAGCTGGGACAATGGACAAACGGCAGCGGAGCCCCCCAGTAGCGCTGACGGCTCACCCCCCAGTTGCGCAGTTTGTAGTTGGTTGTCCCGCGGCCAAGCCCTTCGGCCTCCATATGGGCGATGATCGCCGCACGTGCTTCGGCACTCTTCTGTCCGGTAAATGCTCCCGAATCGACCAGCACACCGTCAGCCGTAAAGGGCAGCCCCTCACCCCCCTCAATCACCCGCACGATCGGCAGATCGTACTGCGTCGCAAACTCAAAGTCCCGCTCATCGTGCGCCGGAACCGCCATCACCGCCCCGCCACCGTAGCTGGCCAGCACGAAGTTGGCCGTCCAGACGGGCACCTCTTTGCCGGTGAGCGGATGCACAACGGTAATGCCCAGCGGATACCCCTCTTTGTCCGCCTGAGCCCGGTCGCGCTCACTCATGTTCGCCATGGCGGTGATCTTCTCAGCTGTCTGGGTTGACAACAAACTATGCTCGATCAGATAGGTGACGATGGGGTGTTCCGGAGCCAATGCACTGTAGGTCACCCCGTAGATCGTGTCGGGACGGGTGGTAAAGACTTCATAGCGGTCAAATTGCCCCCCCAGTAACTCCCGGCTCTCCTCAGAGAGGACAAAATCAAACGCCAATCCCCGCGACTTGCCGATCCAGTTGCGCTGCATCGTGAGCACCTGCGAGGGCCATTTCCCCTCAAGGGTGTCGAGATCATCGAGGAGCTCATCGGCATAGCGGACGATGTCGAGGTAGTAGCCGGGCATCTCTTTTTGTTCGACGGGATTGTCGCAACGCCAGCAGCACCCCTCTTCGACCTGCTCATTGGCCAGTACCGTGTGGCAGCTTTCGCACCAGTTGACCGTGGTCGATTCGCGGTAGAGCAGACCCTTTTCGTACATTTCGATGATAAACTGCTGCTCCCATCGGGTATAGAGCGCATCACTCGTGGCAAACTCACGGGTGCGCGAAAACGAGAGTCCCAGCGCCGAGAGCTCCTTGCGCATGTAGTCGATGTTTTCGTAGGTCCATTTGCGCGGATGGAGCTTGTGCTTGATCGCGGCATTTTCCGCCGGCAT
>JALVQH010000133.1 GCA_027031505.1 Campylobacteraceae bacterium
GCCGTGGTACTCCGCCCCGAGGCACGCCGGACGATGATCGAGCGTGACTTTGATGCGATTGAATCCGAATCCGGGGTGTTCATCGAGCGGGATACTGATCTGCTGGATGAAGTGATTGCCATTACCGAAAAGCCCAAAGCCCTGCTGGGGACGTTTGACCCGATGTTCCTCGAATTGCCGCCGGAGGTGATCGTCACGTCGATGAAGGAGCACCAACGCTATTTTCCCGTCTTTGAAGGGGGCAGACTGACCCACAAATTTGTCGTCGTCTCCAACGCTCTGACGGACGATTATGCCAAAGTGATCGCCGGTAATGAGCGGGTGCTCAAACCCCGCCTGGCCGATGCACTCTTCTTTTACCGCAACGATCTTGCGAACGGACTTTCAACCCGGGGGCTTGAGAAGGTGCAGTTCATCGATGGGCTGGGAACCCTTGCGGACAAGATCGACCGCGAACGGCGCATCGCCATCCGTCTCCTCGCCCTCTACATGGAGCGCCTCGAAGCCGAAACCGGCAAGAGCCCCGCGGAGCTCGAGAAGCTCATGGATCGGGCGATCACCCTGGCCAAAGCCGATCTGATGAGCGAAATGGTGTACGAGTTTACCGAACTCCAGGGGCTCATGGGCTACTACTACGCCAGGGCACTCGGCGAAGATCCGCTCGTCTATACCGCCATCAAAGAGCAGTATATGCCCGTAGGCGAGGGGGCGGAGCTTCCCGGTTCGGTGTTCTCAAGCATTGTGGCGATGAGCATCAAGCTCGATACCCTTCTCGGGCTCTTCAGCGTGGGCAAGATCCCCAGCGGCTCCAAGGATCCGTTTGCCCTGCGCCGGGCAGTTAACGGGATTGTTCGGATCGTCACGGAGTACGATCTGGACTTCGATATCGATGAGATGATTGGACTGCTTGTCGGCCATTACGCTCCGTTTGATACCAGGCTCCTGAGTGACTTTATCCTCGAGCGGATCAACAAGTCCCTCCCGGCCAACCCCTCGGTGATCGCTGCGGTGCTGGCCTCGGGTGAGCGCAACATCCCCCGAATGGCTCAGAAAGTTGCCGCGCTGGATGCGATTGTTGCTGATGATACGTTCCCGGAACAGTTCAGCACCTTTAAACGGGTCGCCAATATCTCCAAAGACATCGATCTGAGTGATGCATTGACGATCGATCCTGAACGGTTCGAAAAAGAGGCCGAAGTGGCGCTCTACACCGCATACGAAAAAGCCCTCAACGGCAACTATCCCGACTACCGCACCCGCCTTGAAGCCTTGTTCGGGCTCAAAGGGGATCTTGATCGCTTTTTCGATGAGGTGATGGTCAATGTCGAGGATGAAGCCCTGCGTCGCAACCGTCAAGCGCTGATTGGCTCGATCTATCGGAGTTTTCGCCAGATTGCGGATATCAAGGAGATCACGGTTTGACAATCGCCCCGTGATCGTGCTATGATGATGGAAACATCACGAAGGAGTCTGTCATGGCAGAGACGATCAAAGAACACGGGATAAGCATTAAAGTGAAGTACTTCACAAACCGCGACAAAGCCGTCAACTGGCTGCTGAGCCAATAAGGGACAGTATGGGCGAAGCGTTGCGTATCGTTGCGGTGCATGAGGCTTTGACGACCTCCGCGATGCCGGACGATGCTTTGTTCGCCCGAATGGCGCGCGAGGGGTATCAGGCGGTCGTGTCGCTGGCCGAGGCGGAGGACACCCGGTTTCGTCCGGATGAAGATGCGATCGTCACCGGGCTGGGGATGCGCTATATCCACATGCCGGTTGAT
>JALVQH010000134.1 GCA_027031505.1 Campylobacteraceae bacterium
CATCCCCAAACTCAAACGAGGAGAACTCATACCCTATGCGAGCGATTTCACTCTTTAGCGGCGGCCTCGACAGCATGCTGGCCATCAAACTCATGACGATGCAGGGCATCGACGTCACCGCCCTCTATGTCAAGACCGGTTTTGGGAGTACCCACGACATCACCGATGCACTTGCCCAGCGTGCCGAAATGGCTGGAGCAGAGTTTCTCGTGGCCGATGTGCGGGAGGAGTACATCCAGGATATCCTTTTTGACCCCGTTTACGGCTACGGCAAAAATTTCAATCCCTGCATCGACTGCCACGGCTACATGTTCAAGATCGCCCGCAAAATGATGGAAGATGTGGGAGCCTCGTTCCTCGTCACCGGCGAAGTCGTCGGTCAGCGCCCCATGAGTCAACGTGCCGAAGCACTCAAGCAGGTGAGCAAACTCGCCGGGGATAACGAGGACAAGCTGATCCTTCGCCCCCTCTCTGCCAAACTGCTCGAACCGACCGCCCCGGAGATCAACGGGTGGGTGGATCGCGACAAGCTGCTGGATATCTCCGGCCGTGCCAGAGACCGACAGCTGGCACTCGCGGCGGAGTTTGGCTGGGAGGATTATGAGAGCCCCGGCGGCGGATGCCTGCTGACCGACCCGGCTTTCAGTGCCAAACTGCGGGAGTTTGTGGAGCATGAGGAGCTGGAGGTTGAGGATATCGACTTGCTCAAATTCGGTCGGCACTTCCGCCTGCCCGATGGTGCCAAGCTGGTGGTCGGCCGTCATCAAGAGGACAACGAAGCTTTACAAAAGGTTGACAACCGTGATTACAATCCCATGCGTTTGCCCGTACCCGGCCCCTTTTCGCTGCTCCAAAAAAGCGCTACGCCTGATGAAGTTGAACTGGCACTGACAATCGCATTGACGTACGGCAAGAGCAAGCATAAGGAGCTTTACGAAGTGACCTACGAAGGGCGGATCTTTATGGTTCGTCCCTTTGCTACCAAGGCCGAGGCTCAGAAATATTTTTACAATCATGCAGGAGGGAAAGGATGAGTACCGGATGGGGATGTCAGCATTTGACCAAACACGGTGAGATCAAAGAGTGGTGCCGGCTGCTCGAGCGGGAGTGCTCCCCGGGACAGAACGGCTGTGTCCTCTACGGAGAATTTCTTTTTTCTGACCCGCAGAACCCCTCCAACAAAGCGTACGAGAAACGCAAAGCCAAAAAGCGGTCGGACAATCCGCTCGGGAAGTGAGGTAGTCGTGGATTATACAAAGATTATGAGTGAATTGGAGGAGGCGTCGCTCTTTGACCTCTATCGTGGTTCATCCACTTCTTGAGATTGAATGCCGCTGCTGCAAGTAATAGATTAACCTCATCCAGGCTTGGTTTGGTGTGCGTTGGCATGGGTGAGTGCCATTTCCAGTGTTTTGGAATCGTGTATGTTTGTCTCATGGGCTGCCACACCGATAATGATGCCGCTCTGTTTGGTCATGACGATGGAAGCCTTGGTGCCGTACTCATATTTCTTATGGTCTTTCCCCTTGGCTATAGCGTAGACATGCTGCTCATGAAGCGAATAGATTTTGTTGGAATCTTTTTGTTTCTGGCTGGAGACTTTTAAAAACAGTTCAAAGATCTCCCGATAGTGTTCAAGCTGAGCTTCGTTCATCTTTCGTGAAAGATCCCTGATAAGGATACCGGTAATGGTTCGCAACCGCTTCATGGCTGCTTTGGCTTTTTTAATCTTCCTATGATGTCGGAAGAATCTCAGTTGAATCCGGTGTGCTTTGATCT
>JALVQH010000135.1 GCA_027031505.1 Campylobacteraceae bacterium
ACATTATATTAAAAGGATTTTTTATGATGACACCCATGACATTAGGACAGTACAATATCCAATCAATGGAATTTTCCAAGGATGAAGCACGCTTCGCCACCGCCGATGAAGCCATTGCCCATATCAAAGAGCAGGTAGATGCCCATCCGATGGCAGCGTACATTTCAACCTTTGACCACTACACCCACACGAGGAGCCTGCCTCAGCACCGCATCGCCGATGACATCGTGGATGTGAAAATGGCGATTTTCTGTTTCGGGCCGGATATCTCCATCCCGCAGCTTGCCGGTGTACGTCCCCGCAGTATCTCGGTTGTCGAGCACACCGACAAATTTACCGTCACATTCATGAATGCCCCGGCACCGTTCATCCAGGATGCCATGACTGAGTGGTGCGAACAGCTCAAAAAATAAATGCGCTCTGCACCGCTGTGACTTCGCCCACTATTATGTACCGCAAACACACGAAGCGATTTTCGCTTCACTCAAGCGCGGATCGTTTGCCGTCTACAAAGAGAAGTATGTCGTGGGGTATTTCGGCGGACGGATGATGTATCTCGAAACCCACGGCTGGAGAGGGATGCCGATGACTGAGGAGGTGTGTGTACTGGAGAACTGGCGGGTGAGTTAGCCGCCCCGACAGGGGAAGCTGCGGAAAGGTTATTGCTTGGCAGCGGCGCGCTTTTGCTCAAGGAGATCGTAGCGCGGGAAGCCGAAGATGCTCTTGCGGAAGACGACGATCTTTTTGGGATCATCCACGGCGTAGGCTTTGATGGTGATGGGCAGCGGGGTGTCTTTGGTCGAATTTTTGACCAGGATTTCATCCGTCTGCAGGACAACCACTTTCTTTTTCTTTTTGCCGGCTGCGAGGTGGAATGCCCCTTTGGGGCGGATGATGGTGATCTTTTTGCCCAGATCCCCCTCAATCTCAAACAGATACTTGTGGGCTTTGCGATCGGTATTCTGGAACAGGAAGATGTAGTCGTTCTGCACCTTGCCGTCATCGGTGATCTTGTACAGTCGGGTGGATTTGTTGATATTCAGAAGCATGTGTTCCTTTTTGGTGCCCATCATAAACAGGGCAACCAGCACCAGAGCAAGTGCGCCAAAATAAGCCAGAACTTTGGGACGGGTGTAGCGGGTTTTTCCAGCCTGCTGGATCACTTCACGTTCACTTGACCACTGGACAAGGCTGGGACGCTCAAAAGCCGCCTGAACCGTTGTACAGGCATCAACACACTCGAGGCAGTTGATGCACTCGAGCTGAAGCCCTTTTCGGATATCGATATGGGTGGGACAGACGGTAACACATTTTTCACAGGCAACACATTCGGCGTTGGGATTGTCGGCAAGAAGATCTTTCTTTTTGCTGTACTGCTTGTGGCGATCGTTGCCGCTGCCGGTATAGATCTCACCTCCGCGGTGCGGATCATAAATCGCCATGATGGTATCATCATCATAGAGGACTGACTGAACGCGGCTGTAGGGGCAGATATAGACACAGAAGTTTTCTTTGATGAACACTATGTCGGCGATAAGAAAGAGAGTAACACCAATGACAAATCCGAGCATTACCGGGTGGTCACCCGGGTGATGGAGATAGGCCATGAACTCCTGGGGCGGAACAAAATACCACATGAAGTCCGCTGCAGCAATCAGCGCCAGCACCGACCAGATCAGGATAGCGATCCCCTTTCTGACCTGATTACCCGGCAGGCTCATGTCGGGATCCTGCTGCTTGTTGTCAATCCGTTTGCGCAGCTTGAGGATTTTG
>JALVQH010000136.1 GCA_027031505.1 Campylobacteraceae bacterium
CCTTTTCTACTCCTCTTCGCTACACCATACACAGCAGGTTATGATATACCTAACACTTTAATAATGCTATGCTGAGAGTAGCCTTGCTTGTAGGTTTTCAACATCATTATATTGGATTATCAATGTCGCCTCCTATGCTTCTTTTACCCTATCGTAGGTTTTATAAAGTTGTCACCTGACCACTATGCCCCGAAGTCAAGACGAGGTTAATGTTTCAGTAATTACCCACCCCATCCGTGCATCTTTTTTGCGCTGACAACCTTCTGTGTTTCGTCGAGCTCAAAGGCACTGAAAGCGACGAAAAAATTCTCTTCCAAAACGTTACGCCATGTTTCAATCTCTCCGGTATTTTCTGCAGAAAGGAGGATGAAGATGTTCGCAGCATTTTTCATCGCGCCGTATGCGGTTTTGATAAAATGCTCTTTGTTTTCAACCGACGCTTCGACAAACACAAAATCGTACAGTTTGGCCTGAAGGTTGTAGCGGGAGCGGCTGAGGGTGATCGGGCGTATTTTTATCCCGTTTGCCGTGGCGTATTGTCGAGAGAGTGAATCTGCCTGTGTAGTGTCGAGGCAGAGGATCTGGTATTCGTAGTCACGGGACAGGGCAAGGGATACCAGCTTGTCCGTTAGCGGTGTCGTGACCTCCATGAAGTGCATGATGTGCAACGCCGGATGGTCGGGGATGATCTGAATGAGTTGGTCGAGTGCATTTGTCATGCGATAGTATAGTGTATAATGCCAAAAAAGAAAAAAGGAAGCAGCCTTATGTCACAAATTCTCAAAGCCTCTGTCCTCCAGATGGACAACCTTACTCCCTATCATCGCAACCTCGAGCGTCTATTGATGCACCTTGATGCGCTCAAGGATCAGGACATTGTACTTGCACCCGAAGTGAGTATGACCGATTATGACTATGATAACCTCGAGACGGCAGCAGCGTTTGGCGAAGAGGCAGAGCGAGTGCTCTGTGAGCGGACGGGGGATCAGATTGTGGGGTTGACACGGTTGACACGCCATGCCGATGGTCGCTATACCAACGATGCAGTGGTGATCCATGACCACCGAGTGGTGCATCGACAAAGCAAGCACAAGCTGTTCCTCCTCGGAGAGGAAGACAAGCATCTTGCAGCTGGATCGGCAGAGGGGATACGGCTGTTTGAGATTGGCGGAGTGCGGTACGGGGTGCTGATATGCTTTGAATTGCGGTTCAAGGGACTCTGGAAGCAGCTTGAGGGAGCCGATGTGATCCTCGTGCCGTCGCAGTGGGGGCTGCCGCGCAAACGGCATCTTGAGATCCTTGCTCCGGCCTTGGCAGTGATGAACCAGGCATATGTGCTTGTTGCCAACAGTGCCCGGGAAGATATGGCTCGCTCCAGCATGCTCTGTATGCCCGATGGTGAAGTAATGCTGGATGATGAAAACGAAATAATCTCCGGCAAAATCGATTTGCGGTTGCTCAGGACTATACGTCGCTATATTGTCATGAAGCAATAATCAAAAATGCGCTAAACTTCTGCCAAATTATGGATGGGATGGAGCGGCAGTATGGTAACGCGCATGCATTTAAGCAAAATGGTCGAAGGGATCGATCGGCAATTTCCGCTGGAGCCTTATGTCAGGGAAGCATTCCTGGGCGTAGACCGGGAGGCTTTTGTTCCGGAAGGTTTCAGGCACATGGCTTACAAGCTTGATGCACTGCCAATGCAATTTGATCAATGGATTTCGTCACCGACAACCGTAGCCAAGATGACACAGCATCTGGAGCTCAAAGGGGTTGACAGCGTATTGGAGGTAGGATGCGGCAGCGGCTATCAGGCAGCGATCCTCTCCCGGATTGTCCGTCGGGTTTTTACCATCGAGCGGATAGAGCCGCTGCTGCGTGAAGCCAAAGAGCGGTTTCGCCGGCTGGGAATGAACAACATCATCACCCGCTATGACGACGGCCAGAGAGGCTGGAAAGAGTATGCCCCATTTGAGCGAATTATCTTTTCTGCAACGGCAGACCGGGTGCCGGACGTTCTTTTTGAACAATTGGCTGACAATGGCATTCTGATCGCACCAATCAACGAGAATGGTTTGCAGATTATCACACGGTACTACAAGCGGAAGAATCGTATTACTTCCGAGGCGATTGAGCCTTGTCTTTTTGTTCCTGTTCTCGATGGAACCAGACGCTGAAAGCGCTTCGCCGGTTTTATCCACTTTATGCTATGATTGACGCATTACTTGACAAGGATGCGGAATGGGGAATCTTATCAAGCCATCGGATTATGCCAGAAAAATGGGCATATCACGCCAGGCAGTGTATGCCAAAATCAAACGGGGAATATTGACATCCAGGAGTGTTGACGGGAAATTGTATATTGTACAGGGGGACGAAATGCCCCCGGAAGACCCACCTGACAACTCCGAACCTCAAAGTGTCAATGCACATTCTCACCGTTCCCGGTTTGACAAAGGTTTCCGGGAATTGCTTGCGGCAAAAGATGAGACAATCGGTGTCCTGAAGGAGACCATTGTCGATTTGAAAGAAACCAACAAGATGATCACATCAACGCTTCGCAGTGAAGTGGATCTGCTGAAAGAGGCATTTTCGGAAATGAAGCTGCTCTATACGACGCAGATTGAGCACCTGCGGATTGAAGAACGGTCGCCGCAGAATCCATCAGAGGCAGAAAAGACCGACACGTTTCTGGAAGAGGAAGAAGGAGGCGAAACCCTGTTCCCCGAAGCGGAAGTAGTTGGTGACGAACTGGCCTGGATCGAACTGAGCGATCTTTTTGACGAACTGGGTATCCGCAAAAAGACAAGGCAGAACACGATCATCAAACGCCTCAAAAAACTCTACAAGAAAGGCGATAGTCGTATCGATATGTTTAACGGTGAGCTGGTCGTCCTCGCGGATGCCGACTACACCGGTCTCATAAAAAAGAAGCAGAAAAAATAACCCCCGATAAATATCCTCAGATATGGTTAAGCCTTGAGCAAGGGAATGAAAGCTATAGTTCCACTCATGATAACCATTATCATAAATGGAATTATTATTGAGGAATCTGCATGAAGAAGATAATGGTCGCTCTGGCCGGTCAGCCCAATGTGGGCAAAAGCTCTCTGGTCAATGCCGTCTCCAATGCTCGACTGAAAGTGGGAAACTTTTCCGGGGTCACGGTGGACAAAACCGAAGTGGAATTTGTATATCGCGATTCCAGGCGGGATGCAGATTATGAGATTCACATTATTGATCTTCCCGGAGCCTATTCTCTGACCGAATATACGATCGAAGAGAAGGTGACCAAACAGTTCCTTCGAAATGACGACTACGACATCATCGTTAATGTCGTCGATGCAACCAACCTCCAACGCAACCTGCTGTTGACCACCCAGCTCATGGAAACCGGCCGCAAGATGATCGTAGTGCTCAACATGATGGACGAAGCCGAGGAGGAGGGGATCGAAATCGATGCCGGGCAGCTTTCTCGTATCCTCGGTGTCCCGGTGATCAAAGCCAGTGCAGCCAGAGGGGAGGGAGTCAATGCCCTCAAGGAAGCGATCGTCGATGTATACGAAAAGCCTCAGACAACGGCCAAAGTGATCTACAGCGATGCGATCGAGGAGGAGATCGCCCGGATTGTTGCTTTTTTTGAGGAAAAGCATTACCAAAGCCCCATTCCTTACCGACAGCTGGCCGTGCGCCTGCTACAGGAAGATACTGACTGGTACAAGCAGATGCACGATGAGCCGATCTGGATCGAGCTCCTGCCTGTACTGCGCGAAGGGCTGGAGCACATTTACCTCCACCACGACACCAAAGACCTCGATGCGATCTTTGCCGATGAGCATTTTGCGTTTGCCAAGGGCGCCAAGATGGAAGTGATGGCTCTGCACTCCATGCGCGCCAGAAACCCCACTCAGAAAATCGATAAACTGCTGATCAACAAATTCCTCGGGATCCCGCTGTTTCTTTTCTTCATGTGGGCGCTGTTTCAGCTGACTTTTACACTGGGAGCGGTGCCGATGGACTGGATCGATGCCGGCTTTAGCTGGCTCGGAGAGCAGGCACATGCCGTGCTGGGAGACGGGGTACTCGGACAGGTGGTATCTGATGGCATCATCGCCGGGGTGGGTGCGGTGGTGATGTTTTTGCCAAACATTGTTATCCTTTTCCTTGGGATTGCCTTGCTCGAGACGACCGGATACATGGCGCGGGTGGCATTCCTCCTCGACGGATTTTTTCACAAATTCGGTCTGCATGGCAAGAGCTTCATCCCGCTGGTCACCGGCTTTGGGTGTACGGTGCCGGCCTACATGGCGGCTCGGACGCTTAAAAATGAGCGCGAACGGCTCATCACCCTCTTTATCCTCGGCTTCATGAGCTGCGGGGCGCGGCTGCCGATCTATGTGCTCTTTGCCGGCGCCTTCTTTGGACAGGAACACGCCGGGAATATTCTGTTCCTGATCTACATCAGTGGCGCGCTACTGGGGTTGGTGATGGCCAAAGCGCTCAAAACCTTTGTCTTCAAGGGGGAAGAGGAGCCTTTCGTCATGGAGATGCCCAGGTACCGTTGGCCCTCCTGGCGCCTCATCTGGCACACCGTCTACGGACAGGCGCTCAGCTATCTCAAAAAGGCGGGAACCTTCATCCTTGCCGCGTCGATTCTCGTGTGGTTTGCCAGCAACTACCCCAAAAGTGAGACCGTTGCGGCGACCTATGCGGCCAAGATCGAACACGCCGTCACCTCCGAAGCGAAAGAGCGCCTCCGCAACGAAGCGATCTCGGCGCAGCTGGAGCAGAGTTATCTCGGACGGATCGGCAAGGCGACCGAGCCCTTTTTTGTGCCGCTGGGATTTGACTGGCGGATGAGCGTGGCGCTTGAGGCAGGACTGGCGGCCAAAGAGGTCGTCGTCTCGACGCTGGGGGTGCTGTATGCACAGGGGGAGAGTGCCGATGAAACAAACGGCGGGCTTATTGAGGCATTACGGAGCAGCATTCCGCTGCCGGCTGCGATTGCCTTCATTGTTTTTGTGATGATCTATCTGCCGTGTTTTGCCGCCTCAGCGGTCTTCACCCGGGAAGCGGGCGGCTGGAAATATCTGGTCTATCTGTTTGCATTCACGACTTCTACGGCGTGGATGCTGAGTTTCGTCGCATACCATGTGACACGCATGATCACAGGAGGATAAGGGAGATGGTATTGAGTGAATTGCACAAAGGCGATACGGCTGAGATCATCAGGCTCAACGCTGACAAAATGCTGCGTGACCGACTTGCATCGTTTGGAATCTTGCCGGGGGAGCATGTGGTGATCCGGGAGTGTTCTCTAGCTAGACAGACGATCGAGGTGGAAGTGGGCGCGACCGCCATCGCCCTGCGCAAGGATGAGGCAGACAAGATCGAGGTGAGTTCCGATTGACAAACTCTAAATTAGTCGCCTGCGATATGAGTAGTTACGATGAAAGATTTGAAGCTTATGGAATGACATATTTTAACACAAGAAGGAAAATATGATGAAGATCGTTATAGCTATATTGGTAGCAATAGCTTTATTTGTGGGAGCAAAAAGGTTGCTGTGTACACCCGATCATAAGGTAGTAGATGTCTCACTGCCCTTAGCAAAAGTCATGGTGGAGTATGTGGAAAAAAATGGTGTGCCAAAGTATTTTAGC
>JALVQH010000137.1 GCA_027031505.1 Campylobacteraceae bacterium
ACTTACAGCATCCAGAAAGTGATCACCGTCGTAGCCGATGACGATGAGCGACTTGCCGAACAGAAGGACAGTTACATACCACTCAATGAAGCTCTCGAGTACGACGATGAGATCGAGATCGGTGATCAGCTTCGCAGCCAGTTTGTCCTCGAAGATTATGGTCGTACCGCTGCAGCCAACCTCTTCAAAGAACTGGAGTATCACCTTCAGCGTCAGATCGAGCAGGATATGTTCGAACGTTACAAATCGAAGGTCGGCACCATCATCATTGGTACCGTCTCCCGTGTTGACGAAAAAGGAAACACATACACAGAAGTCGGAGAGCTCAAAGGGATCCTCAGCCAACGCAACCGTATCAAAGGGGAGAGCTTCAAAGTAGGTGATACGCTCAAAGCGCTGCTGAAGTTTGTCAATGTCGATCCCAAATACGGCATGTTTCTCGAGCTCAGCCGCACCGCCCCGAAGTTTCTCGAGCAACTGATGGAAAAAGAGGTGCCCGAGATTCAGGACGGTGCAGTGGAGATCCTCTCGAGCGCCCGTATCCCGGGAGAGCGAGCCAAAGTCGCCCTCAAATCCGACCGTCCCGACGTCGATCCCATCGGAGCCGCCGTCGGTCAACGCGGTGTGCGGATCAATGCCGTCTCCGACGAACTCGACGGAGAGAATATCGACTGCATCGAATACTCCCCGATCCCCGAAATCTATATTACCCGCGCCCTCTCCCCGGCTGTTGTTCAGAGCGTCACAATCGAAAACCGTGATACCAGCGAACAAAAAGCGATCGTCAATATTACCGGTGACCAAAAAGCCAAAGCGATTGGCAAAAGCGGGATCAATATCCGTCTGGCATCCATGCTCACCGGCTATCAGATCGAATTGAACGAAGTTGAAGGGATCGTCGATCGCACCGGATCAAGTACCGGCGGCGGGGAAGTGGAGAAAACGACTGATACCTCAGCTCTTGAAGACTTGTTTAAGTAAAAAAGGGCTGGGACTTCAGTCCCATATTTGTACTGTTGACCAATAACCAATACACCAATACACGGTGCGCATTTGCGCACCCTACACCCTGCTCATCATTTCAAAAAACGAATCTACCTCCAGCGACGCACCCCCCACCAGCACACCATCGACATTTTCCACCGCAGCGATCTCCTCAATATTGGCCGGCTTGACACTGCCGCCATAAAGGAGCGGCGCCCTAATGTGACGACGCAGCATCGCATGGGTCGAAGCGATGGCTTCAGGTGTGGCTGTGCGGCCGGTGCCAATCGCCCATATCGGCTCATACGCTACGATCAAGCGGTTGTAGTGGATATCGATCCCCTCAAGCTGTGAGAGCAGATACGCTTCAACCGCTGCATCTCCCTGCTCACGCACCTCGATCGGTTCACCGATGCAATAGATGACCTCATAATTGCGCTCTTTGAAAAAAGTGTATTTCTCCGCAATCGTCTCCTGAGACTCTCCAAGCAGCATTCTCCGTTCACTGTGGCCGATCAAAAGGGTGTGAATCCCGAATTCATCGAGCTGCTCCATTCCGATTTCGCCGGTATACGCTCCCTGCATTGCCGGGTAGGCATTCTGCGCCCCGATGATCACCGGTTTGTGCGCCTCCATCAGTGCCGAGGCGGGAGGAAAGACATACACGGTATGTTTCACCTTCGCTTCGACGATCCGATCCCGCAGATCGTGGACATAATTCCATGTTGAGACACGGGTGTGGTTCATTTTAAAGTTGGCAGCAAATATCATAA
>JALVQH010000138.1 GCA_027031505.1 Campylobacteraceae bacterium
GGCGCTGGTGGCGCTCAACGGCATGTACGGGGTACTGGGCGGCTACAAGCTCCTCAAGCGCGTCGACTGGGATGATAAGAACAACTACGGCGTGCTGATCGTCCTCTTCAAAAAACCGGGCGAAGAGCAGTACGCCGTGGCGATGGCGCAGGGGGATTTTGCCCACAAACGCGCCGTACTGGATGTCGGATTCCCTGCCGATGCCAAATTTTACGACCAGTGGGGAGAGCCGATCGATCCGGAGCGCCCCGTGAAGCTCTCCAATGAGATCCTCTATATGAAGACGGCCGACCCCTCCGTGGTGACGCTCTTTGACGACTACAACAGCACCGTCAGCTGGAGCGACGAACCCAACGGATACGACTACAGCGAAGGGTTTATGGACGGCTACTCGGATTTGCCTTCGGATGAGTGGCTCAAGACGCTTTTGACCACAGGTATGCCAGCACGAACAAAGAGAAGATAACTTCCCCCTGCATCACCGCGCTCGGTACGCGGTGATGCTGTTTGCACAATGCATCGTATCATGAGCCCCTTGCAAATTCCAAAAAGCATCCTGTTATAAAATCAAAAGTTCCAAGTGATAACGATAGTCCCTGTGCTCACGAGTCGCTCGTAAAACACTTTAATATCTGGATTATATCGTATGGCAGACAGCGTAGGAAGATACAGAGTTTGTCGTAACCGTTTCCCCCTTTCCTGGAGATGTATATTTTCCCTTTGTGGTTTGTTTGTTTTTCAGGGGTGACTATTTATTGGTGCGGTAATATAAAGATCGCTTGAGCTGTTCTCCAAACTCCTGCAGGGTCATCTTTTTCCGTCGTGAGGCATGCTTTGGTTTTGAGTGGGTTCTGCGGTGTTTTTTTGTACGGGATTTTGCATGGTGTGTGAGCGATGTTTTCTTTGTCCGGACTTTGTGTGCTTGCCCGACCGGTTTATACTGTTGTTTTGAGTGGATCTTCTGGATCCCGTGTTTCTTTTTTGGCTGTGGATACTCTTCGGTGCGGTGTTGTTTTTGGCTTCGGTGCGATTGGCGCTCATCGGGTATATGGTGATGATATTTGGATTCGACAGCAGGCAGGGGGTGCGGGACGGCAGCACTGTACGGCTCATGTACGGTCTGCGGAAGATTGGATGTGGAAGAGTTGTTGGTATCGGGTGTCGGAATTTTGCGCACTCCCCAGCGGAATTTGTCTTTGTAGAATCCGTGATCGAGATCGGAAATGGTGACACGGAAGGCATTTCCGGAGGTCGCATGGATAAAGCGTCCCTCTCCAAGATAGATGCCGGAGTGGACGATGTGACCGCGATCGAAGGTGTCGAAAAAAAGGAGATCTCCCGGTCGAAGCTCTTTGTATGTCAGTTTGGGGCCAGTCTGTGACTGAAGGATGGCGGTACGAGGAAGGGGAATTTTCATGCGATTGAAAACATAATAGACAAACCCGGAACAGTCAAAACTGTCCGGGCCGGTTTTGCCGTAGCGATAGGGGGCACCAAGTTTGCTTCGGGCAAGGGTGAGGACTCTGTGGACAAGAGACGTGTTGGCATCTGCGGTGCATCCGGTATCGTCGGAAGCCTGAGCAAGGGAGATCCAGCCCCTCTTTTTGAAATACGCAACCCGGCACCACTCTTGATGGTCTCGATCCGTCGTGCACCGGAGTACTTCGATACAATGCGTATCGTAGGGAATCGTACCGACCGACGGAGCATCGATCCGAGCCTGCTTGTGCATACAGACAACCTCATCCCGGGCGATCTTGTCCGTAAGCAGATAGTGGTGGGGCTTGCCCCCCTCCAGGATGAGAGGGGCAAGGATCGGTATCAGGAGAAGCAATACGCGGCGAAGAACCATGCAGACTCTTTTTGACAACATTATAACATGTTGTCACCTGAAGAGACGACAAATCGACCTCCCGCTGTGTGCGGCAGGAGCATAACTGTTCCATGGTATAATGGCAATTTAAATCAGAAGCCGCCCTGAATCGGGGCGCAAACAAAGGATGGCACATTATGTCAGAAGCGATAGCGCGGGTCGAACACGCAATCGAGGAGATCAAGCAGGGCAACATGATCATCATGATGGATGACGAAGATCGGGAGAACGAGGGGGATCTGGTTTATGCTGCGACCTTCTCGACACCCGAGAAGGTCAACTTCATGGCCAAAGAGGCTCGAGGGCTCATCTGCGCCCCCGTCAGCCGTACGATCGCCGAGCGGCTCGATCTGCTGCCGATGGTCACCCACAACGACGCCAACCACGAAACCGCCTTTACTGTTTCAATCGATTCGGCCACGGCCACAACGGGGATCTCGGCAGCAGAACGGAGTGAATGTATCATACGGCTGGCCCATCCTCAGACGGTGGCAGCCGATTTCGTCCGTCCGGGACATATCTTTCCCCTCATCGCCAAAGACGGGGGCACCCTCGTGCGCACCGGCCACACCGAGGGGTCGGTCGACCTGTGCAAACTCGCCGGACTGGCACCGGCGGCAGTGATCTGCGAAATCATTAAAGACGACGGCACGATGGCACGGCGGGACGACCTGATCCCCTATGCGCAGCGGCACAACCTCCACATCGTCTACATCTCCGACATCGTCGCCTACCGGCTGGCGAACGAGAAGCTGATCGAGCGGGTCGAGGAGGAGACCATCGACTTCCACGGCACCGAAGCGCAGAAGATCACCTACCGCGACCACCTCGACCGCACCCACACCGTCGTGTCTCTCTACAAAATCCACGAAACCTGCAACGTCAAGTTTCACAACATCGGCCGCGACATCGATCTGATCCTCGATTCCACCCGCTACCGGGCACTCTCCGGCGCGAGCGACTACCTCAAACGTAACGGCGGAGTGCTTGTCTTCCTCGATACCCGTACCATCTCCAAAGAGCAGGCCAGAGAATTCGGCGTCGGCGCCCAGATCCTCAAGGATCTGGGCATCCACAACATCCGCCTTCTCACCTCCAATACCGAGACAGAATTTGTCGGATTGAGCGGATTCGGTCTCGATGTAGTGGAGAAGATCGAGGTGTAAAACAATTGGGGATATGGATCAGTTTGGGGTGGAGATAAAAATTGGATACAATAACGGACGCATTTTTTGCACTACCAATCCAACCGTCAAAGGAGGCACCATGACCGACCAAATCTTTTATCCCCACAAGGAGCTTTTTCCGGATTCGCCGATCCGGAATATGTGTGAGTATGATGAACTTGTGGAGAAGTTTGACAAAGACTACGAAGGAACCTGGGAGGCGTTTGCCCGGGAAAAAATCACCTGGGCAAAGCCGTTTGACCGTGTGCTCAATGAAGACGATGCACCGTTTTACAAATGGTTCGAGGGAGGGGAACTCAATGTCGCCCACCAGTGTGTCGGACGCCATCTCAAAACCCGCAAAAACAAAGCAGCGATTATCTTTGAAGGAGACAACGGTGATCAGCGTACCCTGACCTACCGTGAGCTCTACTATGAAGTCAACCGCACCGCCAACCTTTTCCGCAACCAGTTTGATATCAAAAAAGGCGACCGGGTCGTCCTCTACATGCCGATGATCCCCGAAGCGGCCATTGCGATGCTCGCATGTGCCAAACTCGGCGCGATTCACTCGGTGGTCTTCGGCGGTTTCTCGGCCGAAGCGCTGCGGGATCGGATCATCGATGCCGATGCCAAACTTGTGGTCACTGCCGACGGCGCTTTCCGCAAGGGGAAGCCCTACATGCTCAAGCCTATCGTCGACAAAGCTCTCGAGAGCGGCTGCGAGAGTGTCCGTGCTGTCTGTGTCGTCGAACGCAACGGTGAGGATATCCACTGGGAGCCCGGACGCGACTACTCCTACAATGAACTGATCGAGAGTGAATCAGTACAGTGTGAGCCTGAGATCGTCGAATCTGAACACCCACTTTTTCTCCTCTACACATCGGGCAGTACCGGCAAACCCAAAGGGGTACAGCACGCCAGCGCCGGATACATCCTCTGGGCACAGATGACGATGGAGTGGACGTTTGACATTCAGGACAACGACACCTTCTGGTGTACCGCCGATGTGGGCTGGATCACCGGACACACGTACATCGTCTATGGTCCGCTGGCGGCGGGTGCAACGACGGTGATGTTCGAGGGGGTGATGACCTTCCCCGATGCGGGACGGGCATGGAAGATGGTCGAAGAATACCAGATCAACCAGTTCTACACCGCCCCCACCGCTATCCGTCTGCTCCACAAAATGGGGGCAGATGAACCGGCAAAATACGACCTCAGCAGTCTGAGAGTCCTCGGTACGGTCGGTGAGCCGATCGATCCGCCGGCATGGAAATGGTACTACGAAGCGGTCGGCGGCGGCCGCTGCTCGATCGTCGATACCTGGTGGCAGACTGAGACCGGCGGGCACATGATCAGCCCGCTCCCCGCTGCTACTCCGGTCAAACCAGCATGTGCGACTTTCCCGCTGCCGGGGATCAAAGCCGAAGTGATCAACCCCGACGGCTCCAGACCCGAAACGGGTGAGCAGGGGCTCATGTGCATCACCAAACCCTGGCCGAGCATGATCCGCACTATCTGGGGCGACCCGGAGCGATTCAAAAAGTCCTATTTCGGCGACGCGGTCAAAGACGGCAAGCCGGTCTATTTCTCCGGAGACGGTGCGATCGTCGACGAAGAGGGCTACATCACAATCACCGGCCGTACCGATGATGTCATCAACGTCTCCGGCCACCGCATGGGTACCGCCGAAGTGGAATCGGCGATCAAAAAGCACCCCAACGTCGCTGCCGTTGCTGTCGTGGGCAAACCGCACGAGATCAAAGGGGAGGGGATCTTCGCCTACGTCGTCCTCAAAGAGCTTCCCGTCGATAAGCGCGATGAGACCGCCGAGGATCTTGAAATGATCAAGGAGATTAACGCCATCATCAAGCAGGAGATCGGTGCGATTGCCATATGTGATGCCATCGCATTCGTTCCCGACCTGCCCAAAACCCGCTCGGGCAAAGTAATGCGCCGCCTCCTGCGCGCCATTGCCAAAGGGGAAAAGATTACTCAGGACACTTCGACACTTGAAAATCCGGCGATTGTCGGGGAGATTGAGACGATTGTTTCGGGAGGTTAAAACTGGCAGGGTTGGCTTCAGCCGACCTCGTATGCCATGCGGTGCCAGGAGGATACGGCTTCAGCCGCATTGGATGGGACTGAAGTCCCCCAACCCTGTTTGAAGCACTATTCCTCCACAAGGGTGTGCAACAGCACACCAGAATCGCAAAGCAATTATCAGAATATTTCCGTAATATTACCATTGGAAGGTGCGCAACTGCGCACCCTGCGCGATACAATTATCAAAACCTTGCTCTATGCGTGCTGCTTATGCACCCCATATTCCTTATCCACAATCCCGGAACCGATCATAGAGAGAACAACATACGCGGCAAAGAAGTAGATCGCCATGTGAATGTTGGCGGTGGTCATGTCTTCGGTATTGAGCGACATCGTCGCCAGCAGGATCGCCATGACGAAGACGTCCGCCATCGACCATTTGCCGATCCTTTCGATGAGTCCGGCGTCGGTCTTCCTGGCTACAGCGACAAAAAGGGCCAGCGT
>JALVQH010000139.1 GCA_027031505.1 Campylobacteraceae bacterium
CATCAAAGAGAGGTATAGTGTGATCCCACTCGGTCTGACCGCTGAAGATCGTCACATCCGGAGCCCGCCCTCCCGGATCGAAACGGCTGTTGAGTGTCGGTCGATCGGCACGCACCGTCCCTCCTCCAATGATTAGCCGATCGGCCACACTCCGAATCCGATGAACGTGCTCCAGAGACTCCGGAGAGCTCAGATACCCCCCTCCGATACGCCCGTTGAGGGTCTGGGCAAGCTTGAAGAGGACAAACGCCCGCTCCTGCCACATGAGAAACGGCGTGATCAGATCGTGCGCCTGTGGCTCCAGAACACTCATTGTCACATTATTCAGCTGCCTGGCTCCTCCTCCGTGCCCGGCAATCGGGTCAGGATGAGCAACGACTACCCGCTCCAAATTCAACTCAAAAAGGAGTGATGCACACGAGGGGGTCTTCCCCTCATGCGCACACGGCTCCAGCGTCACATAAATCGTGCACGCATGAAAAAAATCTGCCCCAGTCCCACGGAGAAACGCATGTGCCGCGTAAGCATCGTACCGGTCGATCGGTACCGTCTCACCCGAGAGGGTTTCATACGCCGACAGGAGTGCCAGTACCTCAGCATGGGAAGTCCCCGCCCTGCGGTGCGCTTCGACCGCTACGATCCGTCCGTCACACACGATAACCGCCCCTACAGGGGGATTGGGGTACGTCAGAAGTTGGTGTTTCCACGCCGCGTCGAGGGCGAGTTGCATGTAGAATTCATCGTTCATGGGAACCATTATACCTTTTTTGTGATTTTATAGTATAATGCTCCATTTTATCGCTCAGGATTATTTCATGCCCCACCGTGCCAATGCCCTCTTTTACTTCCTGATGGTTCTGGCGATGATCGGCTGGGGCGGAGCATGGGTGCATTCCAAATATTTGAGCGAATACATGAGCGTCAATGAAATCATCTTCTACCGTTATTTGCTGGCAACGGTCAGCATGGTACCGATCCTGATGAAGAGAAAACGTTCAATCTCCATAGATATCCGCTCTGCATCTGCCACCTTTTTTGCCGCTACGATCCTGACTCTCTACACCTGGCTTTTTGTCGAAGGGGCTCATCTCGGGACAGCCAGTCTCGGCGGGGCGTTTGTGACGACGCTGATCCCCATTGTGACCTTCATTCTCTCAACATTCCTCGGGTATCGTACCATGCAGAGACGGGATACATTTGCACTGCTGCTTGGAGCAGTGGGGGTGATGACGATCCTGGGTGTCTGGGGCTTCAGCGCTGAGCAGATATTTCGCCTGGAGAATCTCTATTTTGTCTTCGCAGCACTCCTCTGGGCGATCCTGACCATCGTCGCCAGCAAGATCACTGCCATCGGACCGATGATCTACAGTTTCTATCTCTATCTTTTTACGACGCTGATCGAGGGACTGTTGGTCGCCGATTTCCGTACCGACATGCTCCATATCGGTACCCTCCCCTGGCTCAATATCCTTTCACTGGCGCTCTTCAGCACCACGTTTGCCACGTCGATCTATTTTGTCGGAGGACAGAGGATTGGAGCCGATCGGATCAGTTCGTTTACGTTTCTCGTGCCGTTCAGCGCAATCGGATTGAGTGCGATTTTTCTCGGTGAACATATTACGACGGGGATGATTGCTGGGACAGTGATGGCGGTGACGGCAATCTATCTGCTCAATCGCTACCACTCAAAATAGGTTTTGGCTTTGGCTATCTCACCATAGGTGTAGCTCTCTTCACCATGCT
>JALVQH010000140.1 GCA_027031505.1 Campylobacteraceae bacterium
TCATTCTGGGCGACAAAGTCGGTCTGGGAGTTGATCTCTACGATCACTGCCTTGTGACCGTCCACTTTGATACCAATAGCGCCTTCGGCTGCGGTTTTGCTCGCTTTTTTTGCCGCAGCACCGATCCCCTGATCGCGGAGCCATTCGACGGCTTTATCCATGTCGCCGTCGCTGGCGGCGAGGGCTTTTTTGCAGTCCATCATCCCTGCACCGGTCATTTCACGCAGTTTTTTGATCTCTTTGGGTCCGAAGTTTGCCATGATTATGCCTCCGCCAATTCTTTTGCGTGTGCGACGGACTCTTTGAAGTCACCTTTGAAGCTGTATTTCTCTTCCATCACCTGGATCTGCTCATCGGTCATGTTGGCGACGTCGGCATAGGTGTAGAACCCTTCGTTGTTGAGCTTCTCCTGATAGACTTTGCCGATCCCTTTGATTTTGGTCAGGTCATCCCCCTTTTTGTCGTCTGCTTTTTTCGCAGGTGCTTCCTTGGCTTTTTCTTCGGCAGGAGCAGCCGCTTCCTCGGCTTTGGCTTCTTCGACCAGCTTCTGGACTTCGGCAGCATCGACGTTTGCTTCGGCAGCAGCTTCGGCGATATCACTGCCCTCACCGGCGACCTCTTCAGCAGCTTCACCGTGCTCCTCAGCGTAGATCGCTTTCCCCTCGATGATCGCATCGGCGATTTCACGGCAGAAGAGATTGATCGAGCGGATCGCGTCGTCGTTGCCCGGGATGGGGTAGTCGATCAGATCGGGGTCGCAGTTGGTATCGAGAGGAGCGATGACCGGCATCCCCATCCGGCGCGCTTCCTTGACGGCGATGCTCTCTTTGACCGCATCGATGACAAACATCATATCGGGCAGTTTCTTCATATGGCGGTACCCCTCGAGGTAGCTCAGGAGCTTCTCTTTTTTGCGGCGGAGCATGAGGGCTTCTTTTTTGGTCAGGAGGTCGATCTGACCGTTCTCTTCCATCTGCTCGATGATCTCAAGCTTGCGGATGGACTTTCGGATGGTGGGATAGTTGGTGAGCATCCCGCCGAGCCAGCGGGTGGCGACGTACGGCATACCGGCACGCTCGGCATGCTCTTTGACCGCGCTTCGAGCCTGTTTCTTGGTTCCGACGAAGACGATGGTTTTCCCTTCGGCTGCCGCATCACGGACGACGTTATAGGTGTATTTGAAATAACGGAGGGTTTGCTGGAGGTCAATAATATAGATGTTTTTCCGCTCACCGAAGATGAACTTTTTCATTTTGGGGTTCCAGCGACGTGTCTGGTGCCCGAAGTGCATACCGCACTCGAGAAGGTCTTTCATAGTTACCATAATCTGGGTCTCCTTGGTATAAACAATACAAGATTGGAAGCGTAAATAGACTCTCAGCTTCAACGTGGGTTTGCGCCTCTGCAGTCCTCAACACGCCGCGAATGCTTCGTGCAACCGTTCAAGGAATAACTGCATGTGAATTTTCCATTATCCTGCCGCAGCAGAATAAGGAACGCGATTGTATCCAAAAGTTGATTAAAAGTGTTTGATTTTTACTTGGTGTTATTTTTTTACATCTTATTAAACCATATTTGTATATAATCGTTTAACAGACTAAACGATTAGGACAAAAAATGAAAAACTTATTAAACAATTTGCTCGAACTCTCCAACAGGAAGCTTCGTGCAAATAAGATAAAGTATCGCAGAGGAATATTTAATGAAATTCGCGGAAGTGACTCTCAATTTATCG
>JALVQH010000141.1 GCA_027031505.1 Campylobacteraceae bacterium
GGCGAAGAGATTGTACGGCCAGCCGGGGTAGCTCGGACGCAGATAGCAGTGGCTCACAGCGGAGAATTCGGCGAGCATTTTGCCGTACTTCTCCCCCTCGGCTTCGGGGACGCTCCAGACACTCATGGCGTTGGCGGAAAATCCGGCTCGGCGGTGGTTGAGGATCGTGGCAAAGCGGCGCATCACCCCGGCCTCCTTGAGTTCGTGGGCGATGGCGAAAAACTCCTCATAGCCCATCCCCAGGCGGCGGGTCGCTTCCCGGAACGGCTCTTCGGTGACGGCGATGTCCTTCTGGAGCTCCTGGATCACCTCAATGTGGCGGGGGGTGAGATCGAGGGCTTTGTGGGCTGCTTTTTTGACTTTCTCTTTTTTGGCGCGCTTACCGGTAGTGTCCATCTTGACCGAGATTTTGAACATTTTGAGGGTCGGCAGGATAATGGCATCTTCGGCTCCGGTCTGTTCCCGGAGGATGGCGATGGTCTTTTCGAGTCCGAGGCGGCTGTCAGGAGCGACGGCCATCGTAAACCAAATGTTGTAGTCGTGGTTGCGCAGGTAATTGTGGCTGACCCCGGGGTGGGCATTGATGATCTCAGCGGCACGGTCGATGTCGGGCTCGGCGACTTTGAACGCGACGAGGGAGGAGGTGTACCCCAGCCGTTTGGTATCGAAGATAGCCGAAGTTTGCCGGATGATCTTCTCATTCTTGAGTTGCCCGACGGTGGCGAGTACTTCGGCTTCGGTGGTGCCCAGCTCATCGGCGATCACCTTGAAGGGGCGGTCGGTCATCGGAAAGGCATTTTGCATCTGATAGAGGAGTGTATCTTGCATGGGAGTCCTGAAATGTTTTGGGGTAGTGTAGCAAAAAACGGCTCATATTCCAATGCAACACATGCAAAACATTTTCACAGTATAATATCACCATATCGGATTTGCTCCTGGTTAATATCAAAAAAAGGTACCCTATGGCCTACTTCCCCATGTTTATGGATATGCAGGATCGCAAAGTCCTCGTTGTCGGCGGTGGTGCGATTGCGCATGAGAAGCTCGAAAAACTCATCCAGTTTACCAAAGAGATCACCGTCATTACCCCCGAAATGTCGGTGGAGACCCACACCCTCATCGGCAAACACTGCCTCACCCTCTACCACCGGCCGTACCGCACCGGCGACATCGAGGGGTTTGATATGGTGATCGTCGCGACCGATACGATCGACCTGCACCGTCAGATCTACGAAGAGTCCCGCGACACCCGTGTCCTTGTCAACAGTGTGGACGATACCCGCTATTGCGATTTTATTTTTCCTTCGTTTGTCAAAGAGGGGGATTTGACGGTTGCGTTTTCTACCGGCGGGGCTTCACCGGCCTTTGCCAAATACATCCGACGGTGGTTTCAGTCTATCCTGCCCGATGAGGTGGATGGATTCCTCCAAAAGATGCGCCGTTTGCGTTCAGAGCTTCCCAAAGGGAAAGAGCGGATGAAAAAGTTTGACGAGATGGTGGAAGCGTTTTTCCGGGAGCATTTTAAGTAAATTAGAAATTTTGGTGTGCAGTGCTTTTATCTCAGGGGATGCGGCTTCAGCCGCACGAAGTGCTCTTGAAAAGTTATAATTGCCTATCTCTACTGAGTAATCTCTCACCTTGGAAAGAGAAGAAAATGACATAAATATCATTTATCTGCACCGTTTCGTAACACCTATCTCTCGTTTTCTCAAAATACCGATATATATAGCAT
>JALVQH010000142.1 GCA_027031505.1 Campylobacteraceae bacterium
TGTCGTATTGGAAAGAGATCCTCATAATGTTCGGGGTGACGACACTTATCCGGGCATTCTCGATGGCCAAGTTTGCCTTCCTCGGGGACAAAACTGAGACGATCAAACCGGTAGGCCTCAAAGGATGGTTTATCCTCACGTTCAGCGGAATGAAAGGAGCCCTCTCGATCATTCTGGTCCATATGCTTCCGCACGATCTTCCGTATCGGGAGCTTTTCGAGTCGGTGACGATAGGGGTCGTGGTGCTCTCTATCTTTGTTTATGGTAGTATTTTGTGGGGATATTTTATGTTTTTTGAGACAAACAGAAAATAGTTGGCGTGTTACGTGTTACGTGTTAAGCGTTACGCCTTAGGCATTGAGCGATTCTCTTCCGCGTAACGCGCAATACGTAGCACGTAACGCGAGTACAAAGATAGAAGAACCATTTTTAAGAAAACAAAAAAGACAAAAGTAAATATCCAATGTATAAAGGAACGCTATGTTTGTAGACAGTGTAGAGTTGACGCTCAGTTCGGGCAGGGGGGGCGCGGGAGCGGTCTCGTTCTGGACGGAGAAATTTGTCGTCAACGGCGGCCCGGACGGAGGAGACGGGGGTCGGGGCGGCTCAATCTATTTCAAAGTCGACAACAACACCGACACCCTCTCCGCTCTGCGCGGCCGCCGCCACATCAAAGCCGAAAACGGCCGCCCCGGCGAAGGGCGCAAGCGGTACGGTCGCAGCGGCAAAGATGTGACCATCATCGTCCCGCCGGGCACGCAGGTGATCGATCGGGAGAGCGGTGACGTACTTCTCGATCTCGTCGAAGAGGGTACGGTGGTCAAATTCCTCGAAGGGGGCAGGGGGGGGCTGGGCAACACCCACTTCAAAAGTTCGACCAATCAACGCCCTGCGTATGCGCAGCCGGGTCTGCCCGGTGAGACTCGAGACGTGCGCCTCGAGCTCAAGATGATTGCCGATGTGGGTCTGGTGGGCTTTCCCAATGTCGGTAAATCGACCCTTATCGCCACCCTCTCCAATGCCCGCCCGCAGGTAGCCAACTACGAGTTTACGACTCTGACCCCCAGGCTCGGTGTCGTGGCTGTCGGCGAATACGATGCGTTCATGATGGCGGACATCCCCGGGATCATCGAAGGAGCCAGCGACGGTCGGGGGCTGGGGCTGGAATTTCTGCGCCACATTGAGCGGACACGCACGCTCCTGCTGCTGATTGATGCCACCAATTACCGCCCGATGAAATATCAGTACGAAATTCTCAAGGAGGAGCTTGCCCGATATTCATCGGAGCTTGCCGTACGCCCTCACGCCATAGCGATCACCAGGATTGATGCCCTGAGTCCGGAAGAGGTGAATGAAAAGACGGAGGGGTTTCTGGCAGATCTGGGGCTGTCCCCCAACGGTATCCTCGGGAAGTTGACCGCCGATCCTGCACTCAAGAGTTACGGGCAGCCGCGTGAGGAGTGGGAAGCATTTGATACCGACGTTCCAGTCTTTGTCCTGCCCATCTCTTCCGTAGCGCAGACCAACACCGAAGCACTGCGCTATGCGCTGGCCGAATCGGCCAGAGCCGAAATCAAAAAAAGTGAAAAGGGATAATCTATGCAGCGGATCGTCATCAAAGTAGGCTCCCATGTTCTGACGGAGCAGGATGGGGTCGCCCTGGAGCGGATGCGCTCACTCGTCGATTTCATTGCCGAGCTTAAAAAAGCTGGGCATGACGTGAT
>JALVQH010000143.1 GCA_027031505.1 Campylobacteraceae bacterium
GCCTGCTTGCTGGAGCAGCCGCTCAAGCAATTCCTCTATCCGCGCCAGGCGCTCATTGATTCGGTCATGGTTTATTGTCCCTTGCCCGGGCATCCCTGCTGAGGCGCTCATGTCACACTGTCCTCTGGATGTATTTTGTGAGCGTGCGATCGATCTCCGCCTTTGCTGCCGCGACCAGCTCAGCCACCTCGTCGATTGGACGTTCCCCGTCAATCGCCGCCTGCATGGCGGCGACAGCCTGATAATCCGCCAGGACCTCTGCCTCGATCGTGTCCTGGAGTTCGCTGGCTGCAGGGATCTCCTGGTTGGCCAAAGCGGTCTCCAGATACCGTATGGCCAGCCTGGCGATGTCGCCGCGGCCGAAGGTATCCAACTCCGAAAGGATCGCATGCAGGTGCTCCAGCGGGTCCTTGCACCGCTGCTGGGTGTAGCGGGGATTCGCCGAGTACGTCCTGATGGTGCGGCCGTTCCGGCGGCCGAGGATCATCATCAGGCGAGTTTCCCCGAGCAACTTTTTCGCTGCTGCCCAGAATTGCCAGCTTTGGAATTTTTCGGGCATTTACCTGCTTCCTCCATGTGATAGCATTAAGGTATGGAGAACTTTGCCTGGAAAGAAAACCCGTCCCCTGCTAAGATAGTCGCAGCGCCAACCACAACGCCCTTAGTCTTTGCCCCGACTAGAAGGGATTACGACGGGACGGGTGTTTCGTTTCACGCCTCCTCCTCGCTCCGATCAGAGGGGATTACGACCTGATCAAGATGATGAAGTCATAAAACCGAACGACCTCATACGCGAAGAGATACGAAAATACAGCGATTGCGACGAGAGCCGCGCAGGTTTTGATGGTAGACCATCCGACAACAGGAGATTGCGACGACATCATGATTTCCTTCATTTTTTACCTCCTTTTGCCCCGATTTGAGGGGATTGCGATTGCGAATACTTCGGAAATACCTGGCCGACAGGCATCCCAATCGCCTTGGCTATGGCCTCTGAGATGCGGCGGGATGAATCCTTGCCGTGGATCACTTGGGAGACGGCAGGACTTGTGATGCCAAGCTCATCTGCTATGGACCGAACATTGTGGCCGGCACGGGCCAGGTGATATTTAATCTCGTAAGCTTTCATAAGTTGATGTTATAAACTTAATAAGTTTATGTCAACTGAAAATGTGGCCCAATGGTTTTTTTATGAGTGACGAGAGGAAACTTGCCAGAATCATTATAGAAAGAATGAAGCAGAGGGCTGGCGTCAGGAGCCAGGCAAAACTGGCAGAGGTAATAGGCGTGACGCCGCAATCACTCTCTGGCGCCATCCAGAAGGGCAAGATCCCCGACCGCTGGTTTGATGTAATGGAGGAGAAGTTCGGGGTAACGCGGGAGGAGCTGACCGCGCCACCGAAACAGATCCGGGCGGCCCTGGTGCAACCGTATGGGGACGCTGACGACAGTAGCCTCGAGGCCCAGGCAATGGCATGGCTGAGAACCATCAGGCAGCGCGATCCGGCCAGGTATGTGCAAATCCTCGCCGAGCTCGCCAAGGAGGCTGAAGGATGAGTTGTAAATGCGCAGCGCATTACGCCGCCTCCTGTTTGCGAAGTTCGCAGAAGATGCGCAGGGATTCTTTCCTGTCTTGGTATGGCATTCCGGCGCCGATCAGGACAGAGTTGCGCTTCTGTAGGTCGAGAAGCAGATCGAGATCGTCAGCCGGTAGTGACGCCCG
>JALVQH010000144.1 GCA_027031505.1 Campylobacteraceae bacterium
CTTACAAAGAGTATATCCCCTGCCACCAGGAGCTTGACTGGAACAATACTGTCGTTATCAACGGCAAGACCATCCCCTCCGGTGTACAGGTCTGCGAAGACAAGCCTGTATCGTATCACCCTGTGGTAAGAGAAGCAGTAATGGACATCGCAAGGCAGGCGCAGATCATTATCCAAAAACCTGAAAATGCTGGTGAGACGGTAGGAGGGTTTACTGCGGCGTTTGCATGTGCGGGGGATATATCTTATTTAAAAGATAAAAACGGAAGAAGACTGAGTATTGAAGATCTATCTGGAAAAGACTTTGATGCAATCCAGTTCAATACGGTTCAAAGGGCACGCGCCTATGCGAAATTTAACTTCTATCTGAGCGGCGGCGTATATGAATCTCCTTCAAGAGATTATGTGTTAAAAAACTGGTGTTCCCCTAAAATCAAAGAGATGATAAAGGATCTGAAATGATGCGTGTAATACTTTTTCTCGTCATCTCTATAAATTATTTGTTGGCAACGGAACTCCCTCCCATTCAAACCTATAAGAGTATCAATGAGTGTCAGAGCGATATCTATTATGGCAACGGGATAATGACTACATATAAGGAAGCGTCCAAAGCATTGAGGTATACCCTCAAACCCGCCATTCTCCACGAGATCTACCACGGCGACAAAGCCAAAATGAAGAAAATGCACCATTTTGATGTGGCGTATAACTGGAGTGCCAAGGAGAAGTTCGGGGATACGGCGATCGCCAAGGCACTTGATCTGCTGGAGAGTTATGAGCAGTTGGGCAATACCTCATGGGGATGGTGGACGGTTCAACAGTTACTCTCTTTTGCCGTAGGCAAAGCAAATTTCCTTGCCAACACAAGTGGAGTGATGGTCTAAGGTAAAGGGGTCAGGTGATAATGATAACTCATTTCCTACTCCTTCTGATCACACCATTTACCGCCGGCTGTGCTATGCCCAATACTTTAGCAATCATGTGCTGAGAGTAGCCTTGTTTATATACTCTCGATATTTTGTATTTTGATAGCAGTTTTTAATGCATACTACTTCGCCACAATCTCCACTTTAAACTCGTATTTCTTCCCTTTGGGCGTCGGATCAAAACCGATCGATTTGAGTTGGTTCAGGTACTGCCGGATGGTTCGGTCGAAATCGGGATTGGCAGAAGGGGTGAGGACGACGTAATCAAAATGGCCGTCGGGATGGATGGTCAGACCGATGGTGATCCGGGCTCCGGCGAAGTTGCTTTGGGGAGGCCAGCCGTAGAGTTTGTTCTGCACGCCGGCAAGGTAGCGGTTTTCGATCCCCTGGTCACGCTTTTTTTGTCGACGGAGAGCTTCGCGGGATATTTTAGATGTGTTGAGGGATTTTTTCGCTGTTTTGGGTGTCGGTTCGGTCAGTTTTTTGGGGGAAATTTTTGGGGGTTTTGGCTTGGGTTTTGATGCCGTTTTGACGTGAGAAAAGAGGCTTTTGGGTTTGATCTTTTGGGGTGTTTTTTTGGACTTGGGTTTGAGTTTTTGAGCAGCTTTTGCCGGCTTTTTGGTTACCAACGGTTTGGGTTTGGTATGTTTGCGCCTGGAGGGTGTCTTAGGTTGTGGCTTGGGAGTGCGGACTGCCTTTGGGGGCTTGGAGCGGGTGCGGGGCGTCTGGAGCGAGACGGCAATGGCTTTGTCGTTATGCGACACATAATGTTTGGGCGGCTGGTGTGCATGATAT
>JALVQH010000145.1 GCA_027031505.1 Campylobacteraceae bacterium
GCGTGGTGGTGATGAGACTGACATCCACCAGTTCTGATTCCATCATCGCCTGCGTCCGGGGGATCGGCGTCGCTGAAAACTGGAGATAGTGGGGTTTCTCAGGAAGGACTTCAGGGTCTTCAGGGTCTTCAGGGGTCTGGTGATTTGTGATGCGTCGCCCCGATGAATCATGAATCACCTGACCCCTTTTGCCCTGACCCCTTTTGCCCCTTTTGCTGATATTGCTCCCTTGACGGCTAACCAATGCCTCCAGCATCTGCCGTTGCTGCGTGCCGAAGCGGTGCTGCTCATCCACCATCACCAGCGGTGCTGTGGGCAGTTCCTCGAGATAGAGGAGTGCGTGGGTACCGATGATGAAGTCGGCGTCACGATACCCCTCGTCGGTGTGCCCCTGCATTACAAGAGCCGTACGCACCGACTCGGGCAGGTATTTTTGCGCCTCTTCGTACAGTTGAAGCGCCAGCAGCGACGTGGGAGCCATCAGGATACTCCGATGGGGCAGCGCCATCATCGCCGCTGCGAGAATCACCATCGTCTTGCCCGATCCGACATCCCCCACGACGATCCGCTTCGCCGCCCGGTCACTCCGCGCCAGATCCTTTCGGATCGCTGCGATCACCTCCTGCTGCTCCGGCGTTAACGTAAACGGCAGCCCCGAAACAAACGGTTCGATCTCCCCCGTGAGCACCTCCATTGCCGGATAGTCGTGCCGTTTGCCACGCAGTTTGCGGAGATGATTGTACGCTTCGATAAATTTTAGGGTTTGAATGTATTCGGGCTTGAGTGATCCATTCTGATACACCTCTTCGATGCTCTTGGGAAAATGGAGATGGATCAGCGTCGCCACTTCACGCGAATCGAGCCCCTCGTCGAAAAGATTCTTCTCCGTCACATACGTACGGATCAGATCGCGAATCTCGGCAGCTTTGAGGGGGGTTTTGTACCGGGGGGTAACCGCCCCCACCTCCTTGACCGAGCGGGGCTGCGGGATCTGGAGATACCCACGATACTCCTCCAGTCGCCCCTGGATAGTATGGTGGGAGCCTACTTTGAATGTGTCATAATGGTACGGCGTCGCTCGGAAAAAGGTCGAAGAGACCCGCTGGCCAAACTGCGGCAGGAAAAACGTCACCCGAAGCTTCCCCCCGAACATCCCCATCTTCTCCACCGTCGCTTCTGCCGTCACAGTCTTGCCCAATTCAAGTGTACTTGAGAGGGTGGTGTCGTTGTATGAGGTTGGTACAATCAATGCCAAATCAAGCAGCGTATGGATTTTGAGTTGTTTAAACAATCGTTTCGCTTCATCCGTTTGCATGGGGTATTATAGCGAAGGATAGACGTAGAATCGGAAAATATGTCAGATTGTCATATTTTTTTACGTTTTATCACGTAGGGTACGCAATTGCGTACCTTCCAATGGTTACATTACCGGGATATTCTGACAATCGCGTTGCGATTTTGGTGTGCTGTTGCACACCCTGCGCGACGCCTTCTTTGTGGGGCTTGGACTTCAGTCCAACCAAACGCACAGCGATCAAGTGGGACTAAAGTCCCAGCCCCTTTTTCAAATAAAAGCGTTGCAGAGCAACGCACACCAAAACTCCTAATTCCTAATTCCTCACTCCTAATTATCCCGCGTTACCACATAAAAACTCAACCTCTCTATCTCCCCGTGCTCCCGGATAAACCCGTTGATCTCCTCGAGACTCACCTGTTC
>JALVQH010000146.1 GCA_027031505.1 Campylobacteraceae bacterium
AAGTGGCAGCAAAATTGCAAGCAGATGAAATCAGCTCGATTATCAAAGAGCGGATTGAGAATTTTGAGATCAAAGTCGATATCAATGAAGTAGGGAAAGTGGTCAGCGTCGGGGACGGGATCGCCAACGTCTATGGCCTCAACAATGTTATGGCCGGTGAAATGGTTACCTTCGACGAGGGAACCAAAGGGATGGTACTCAACCTCGAAGAGGCCAGTGTCGGGATCGTCGTCCTCGGGGATGTCGGAAAAATCGTTGAAGGGATGAGCGTTACACGTGACGGCAATTTGCTCGAAGTGCCGGTCGGCGATGCGATGGTTGGTCGTGTTGTCAACCCCCTTGGCGAGCCGCTTGACGGCAAAGGCCCCATCGAAGCGAGTGAGACCCGTTTCGTCGAGGAAAAAGCCCCAGGTATCATGGCACGCAAATCGGTGCACGAGCCCCTCCAGACCGGTATCAAGGCGATCGATGCCCTCGTGCCCGTCGGACGGGGTCAGCGGGAATTGATCATCGGTGACCGTCAGACCGGCAAGACCACACTGGCGATCGATACGATTATCAACCAGAAGGGTCAGGACATGATCTGTATCTATGTCGCCATAGGTCAGAAGCAGTCGACCGTCGCCGGCCTGGTCAAGAAGCTTGAGGAGCACGGTGCGATGGAATACACCATCGTTGTCAATGCCGGTGCTTCCGATTCCTCCGCGCTCCAGTACCTTGCTCCTTATGCCGGGGTCACGATGGCCGAGTACTTCCGGGATAACGGCCGCCATGCCGTCATCTTCTACGATGATCTCTCCAAACACGCCGTGGCGTACCGTGAAATGTCGCTGATCCTTCGCCGTCCTCCGGGTCGCGAAGCGTATCCCGGAGACGTTTTTTACCTCCACTCCCGTCTCCTTGAGCGTGCTGCTAAACTGAGCGATGAACTTGGAGCCGGTTCGATTACTGCTTTTCCGATCATTGAGACGCAGGCCGGAGACGTTTCGGCGTACATCCCGACCAACGTCATCTCCATCACCGACGGTCAGATTTTCCTCGAAACCGATCTGTTCAACTCCGGTATCCGTCCGGCCATCAGCGTCGGATTGTCGGTCTCCCGTGTCGGAGGTGCTGCCCAGATCAAAGCGATCAAACAGGTCGCCGGAACGCTGCGCCTCGACCTGGCTGCTTACCGTGAGCTTCAGGCATTTGCCCAGTTTGCCAGTGACCTTGATGAGCACAGCCGCAACCAGCTCGAGCGCGGTACCCGCATGGTCGAAGTACTCAAACAGCCTCCATATTCTCCGGTTCCGGTCGAGAAACAGGTGATCATGATCTATGCCGGAGTCAAAGGATATCTTGACAGCATACCGGCCGGTTCGGTCACCAAATTTGAGCAGGAGCTTTATCCATTCATCGAGGCCAAGTATTCCAGCATCCTTGATGCGATCCGCGAGAGCAAAAAGCTGGACGAAGGGACCGAGAATGATTTGATCGCTGCGATTGAGGATTTTACGTCCCAATTCGTAGCGTAGATAAAGGGAAACTATGGCGAACCTGAAAGAGATTCAACGCAAGATCCGAAGCGTGAAAAACACGCAGAAGACGACCAATGCCATGAAGCTGGTCTCTTCGGCAAAACTTAAACGCACCGAGGAGCTTGCCAAACAATCCAAAGTCTACGCCGCCAAGATCACCGAGATGATCGATGAGATCGCTGCAAACATTGCCAAGCAGGGCGACGCAGTCGACAACATCTTTTTTAAACCGGTAGCCAACCCCAAAACGGTTGATCTTGTGTTTATTACGGCGGACAAGGGATTGTGCGGCGGGTTTAATTCCCAGACAATCAAGCACGTCAATGCTCTGTTGACGGAATACAAAGCCTCCGGCGTCAAAGTGCGTCTCAGAGCGATTGGAAAAAAAGGGATTTCCTATTACCGATTCAATGACATTGACATGCTTCAGGAAATCAGCGATCTGAGTGCAGCTCCCACCTATGCGCGGGCTGCTGAGTTTATCAACGAAGCGGTCGAAGATTACCTCCGGGGGGAGACGGACAGGATTGTGGTCGTACATAACGGATATGTCAACATGATCACACAGGAGATCCGTCAGGAACAGCTGGTACCGGTTGATCCCTCCGGACTGGTCAGGGGGACGGTTTCAACCTCTGAGCTCGAGATTGAGCCAGATGACGATGATACCCTGCTTGAAGCACTGGTGCGGCGGTATCTTGAGTATTCCATGTATTATGCCCTGATTGATTCACTGGCGGCGGAACACAGTGCCCGGATGCAGGCAATGGATTCGGCAACGACCAATGCCAGGGAGATGGCAGCGAAATTAACGGTCCAATACAACAAAGCGCGACAAGAAGCGATTACCACAGAACTTATCGAGATCATCAGTGGTATGGAATCGATGAAATAACACAGAGGAGAAGTAATGACAGGCAAAGTAATTCAGGTACTCGGTCCGGTAGTAGATGTCGATTTTGACGGATACCTTCCCGAGATCAATGAAGCATTGGAAACAACCATTGAGCGTGACGGCAAACAGCAACGTCTGGTTTTGGAGGTCGCGCTTCAACTTGGTGATAATCGTGTGCGCACCATTGCCATGGATATGAGCGAGGGGCTCGTACGCGGACAAGAGGTCAAGGCAACCGGCGGCCCAATCAAAGTACCCGTAGGCGAAGAGGTTCTCGGACGCATCTTCAACGTCATCGGAGAGACCGTGGACGAAGCCGGTGATTTCAAGGCCAGAGAGCACTGGTCGATCCACCGCGATCCTCCGGTGTTTGAAGATCAGAGCACCAAAGCCGAGATTTTTGAAACCGGGATCAAAGTCGTTGACCTGCTTGCTCCGTACTCCAAAGGGGGTAAAGTCGGTCTCTTCGGCGGTGCCGGTGTCGGTAAAACCGTTATCATCATGGAACTGATCAACAACGTGGCGATGAAGCACAGCGGATATTCCGTTTTTGCCGGTGTCGGTGAACGTACCCGGGAGGGGAACGACCTCTACAACGAAATGAAAGAGTCCAACGTCCTCGACAAAGTTGCCCTCTGCTACGGCCAGATGAATGAACCTCCCGGAGCCCGTAACCGCATCGCTCTGACCGGTTTGACCATGGCGGAGTATTTCCGGGATGAGATGGGGCTGGATGTCTTGATGTTCATCGACAACATTTTCCGTTTTGCCCAGTCGGGTGCCGAGATGTCGGCTCTGCTCGGTCGTATCCCCTCGGCGGTCGGATACCAGCCCACCCTCGCTTCCGAGATGGGCAAACTTCAGGAGCGGATCACTTCGACCAACAAAGGCTCGATCACCTCGGTTCAAGCTGTTTATGTTCCGGCGGATGACTTGACCGACCCGGCTCCCGCTTCGGTCTTCGCCCATCTCGATGCGACGACGGTTCTCAACCGCGCCATCGCCGAGAAGGGGATCTACCCCGCCGTTGATCCGCTCGATTCTACCAGCCGGATGCTCGATCCCCAGATCATCGGTGAAGAGCATTACGAAGTGGCTCGCGGTGTTCAGGCGATCCTCCAGAAGTACAAGGATCTCCAGGACATCATCGCGATCCTCGGTATGGATGAGCTGAGTGAAGATGACAAACTCGTTGTCGAGCGAGCCCGTAAGGTCGAGAAGTATCTCTCCCAGCCGTTCCATGTCGCCGAAGTCTTCACCGGAAGCCCCGGTGTCTATGTCACACTCGATGAGACAATCAAAGGCTTCAAAGGACTCCTCAACGGCGAGTACGATGATCTGCCCGAAGCAGCCTTCTACATGGTGGGCAGCATTGACGAAGTGATTGCCAAAGCCGAAAAAATGAAAGCCAAGGCCTCCTGAGCCACAAAGGAACTCTATGAAAACCATGAAGCTTGAAATTGTCACCCCCCACGGTCTGATCTATGAGGGGGATGTGGCTCAGGTAACGCTGCCCGGAAAAGAGGGCGAATTTGGCGTTCTGCCCGAGCACGCCTCTCTGGTTTCTTTGTTGGACGCGGGTGTGATTGCGGTAGAGATCGGCAACAAAAAGGAGATGAACGTTGCGATCAACGGTGGCTACGTCAAGGTTGATGAAAACAAGGTCAGCTGCATCGTCGACGGTGCCGTGGCGTTGAGCGATGAGGACGGCGAACTCTCCCAGCGCATCGAAGAGGCCAAAGAGCTTCTCAAAAAAGCCGAAACCTCCAGCACGGCGATTGCCACGGCCGTCGGTAAAGTCGAATCTGTCGTCAAATTGCATTAAGGCACAGCGTTTGTTTTCCGCGCTGACGCATTACCTCTCCCAGAGCAGTGCGATTACCCTGATGGTGATTGCGCTGCTTTCCCTCTATTTTATCGGTACGCTCTGGGTTTTTCTTTATCGATACCGTATGCTTCAAAGACGTTTGACATTTGAGAGCAACTCACTCTCCCGTATCTACATGGGGCGCGCCAAAGGGGTTGACAGGAACTCGGTTCTCTACAGTTACATAGCTCGGGTCGATGCTCTGTCGCCTGCCATTCTCAAAGCCGCCATCAGTGATACAATTCGGGTATCGACCCGCGGACTGACTCTCCTCTCTATTGTCTCGTCAACCGCTCCGTTTATCGGGCTTTTTGGTACAGTAATCGGTATTCTGGAGACGTTTGCCAGGCTCAGTGCCCGCAAAAGTGCCTCTCTTTCAGTGGTTGCTCCGGCGATCAGTGAAGCGCTGATTGCCACGGCTGTAGGGATTTTTGTTGCGATTTTTGCTTACACATTTCATTTGATGCTTAAACGTAAAGCATATGAGCTCAGTTCTGTACTTGAATCCCAGGCCGAAGTGATTCTGGCTCAACACGGGAATGAAGATCATGTTTCACTGGGATGATGATCCGGATCTGAACATTACACCGTTGGTGGATGTGATGCTTGTGCTCATGGCGATTCTTATGATCACTGCTCCGACAATCAATTATCAGGAGCAGATCGATCTGCCGCAGGGTACCCGTTCCAAGCCGGTCAAAAAACGCGCGCAGCTTATCATTGAGATTGACAAAAACAAAAAAATATACTTCAAAGGTGAGACATACACGTTGCGCAGTTTTCCCGACACGTTCATGCTCAAAGCCAGACAGTTTGATCCTCAGAGCGATGTTTTTATCCGGGCAGACAAAGCTCTGGATTACGGTAGCGTGATGCAACTCCTGCGCAGCGTCAAGGCCGTGGGGTTCTCCCGAGCTTCATTGATTACTGAATAATGAAACCAGATGCCAAACTCACATCCGGATTGATAGCGGTTGGAATTTATGCAGGGATCCTCGGGCTGGTGTTTTACTATTTTGGATATCATGCACACCAGCCGCCCAAACATTATGTGTCGCATAACGACAAAGCCATTGCCGTCTCGCTCCAGACGCCCCGCACCCGCTCCAAGCCCCCAAAGGCAGTCCGCACTCCCAAGCCACAACCCAAGACACCCTCCAGGCGCAAACATACCAAACCCAAAGCGTTGGTAATCAAAAAGCCGGCAAAAGCTGCTCAAA
>JALVQH010000147.1:0-937 GCA_027031505.1 Campylobacteraceae bacterium
TATACGTAGCCTGCGACTGGACTGGGACGAAGAAGAGCGACTATCTTAAAGCCTATTTCTTCGCTTTCCCACTAACCTATCTAATGGGCTTCATCTACGCCGACTTATTCTGGAGGATAGCCCCGATACCAAGCAGTACCTATCCAGCAACAGCTATTTTCTGGCCGATAGCCGCTTTATGGGCCCTATTATGGCCTGCATGGACTAGTGGAGCGTTAAAGACTGGTGAGAGCAGGCTTGCATCAGCACTACTACAAAACTTCTCGAACTGGCCCGTCAAGATACTACTACCATTCCTCATCGGTGTAGGCATAGTCGCAGTTGTAAGGATATTCTCAATACCCTTCGAACTAATAGGCTTCACAATAGGTATGAGCCAGCCAATAGCATATACGATGACAATGTTCATCGGCGGAATAATAGCGAGAATACTTGAACGCCGCAAAGGCCCGGAATGGTTCCGGGAGTATATTGCGGTTATAGCGGCCGGCCTAGGGCTTGGGGAAGGACTAATGATCGCTATAGCAGTAGCGATCGGATTAATAGAGAAAAGCCTATGGCTACTAGTATACTAAACTGGAAAAACACCAATCTTTCAGCCTAATTCCTCAAAAATAATGCTTTAATAAAAGAAGATATTACCAATCAATTGGATGCTGACGGCGTCACGGGACTGAATAAATAGATGATGAACGGGCTAATAGCTAAGCATAGCCTCCCAATAATGAATGGTGTATTGCAGTGAACTGGCTGAGCCTACTAAAAGTTATTGGTGCATTGGAAGTAGTTGTGGGCCTCCTAATGCTCCTAGTACCATTGATCGATACACTAACCAGTAAACCATTAACGCTACCCTTCTTCTACACCGCATTATTCCTAGTAGGCATCGGGTATCTTCTTCAGAAACTCCCCGGTAAACCGCTAACACTATTTGAAG
>JALVQH010000147.1:947-1709 GCA_027031505.1 Campylobacteraceae bacterium
CCTGGCCACTTATCACCCTGGAATCCAGCATCCCACTAATGCTCTCACTACGCATAAGCTTCGTGGATGCATGGTTCGAATCTATATCTGGCTTTACAGGTACGGGTTTCACAGTGTTGACAGGCCTAGACACGATGAAGCCATCGATAGTAACATGGCGTAGCCTAATGCAGTGGTCGGGGGAGCTTGGAGTAGTAGTGTTTGCAATGGTTCTCTTTCCATACTTCTACCAGCTCGGAGCCTCAGCTTATGGAGTCGAGCGCCCACTTAAAATAGAAGCTACTTTTTACCGGACGGCTTGGAGGCTTATAAGGATATACCTAGTCCTAACGATTGGCGGAATAATAGCCTACGTATACACCGGCATGAACTTCTACGAAGCCTTCAACCACGTATTAACAACAGTTGCAACCGGTGGAATGTCAACTTATGATGGAGGATACCCAGTCATATTCAACCGTGCCCCCCTAACATATATCCCCGTAATGGTCCTCATGTTCCTAGGCGGTATGAACTTTGTACTGCTCGATAAACTACTACAAGGCGATCTTAGAAGGGTTTGGAGTAGTGAAGAATTCAAAACCTACTTCTACACAATGCTAATCCTAATAGGCTTAACGATCATAACTTACAGGTATGTTGATGGCTACGACTTATGGTTTAGCCTAGTAGCAGGCCCCTTCAACCTAGTATCTGCAATGACTACGACCGGCTTCAACATTGGAACGATCGCTGGTTTATCCGAGGCTACGAAACTAGTAC
>JALVQH010000148.1 GCA_027031505.1 Campylobacteraceae bacterium
TCCATACACGATAACGATCTTGCCTTTATAGACTCCGACCTTTTTGACAAACTTGGATCCGAATGAAGCGTCGAGCTGATAAATCGGAATATCCCCGAAAACTTTCTGGACGATCGACACGATCCCCTGTCTGGCACCTTTGCTGACGTATTCTGCGAGAGAAGCATTGGCAAACTGAATCCTGCCGGGGCGAATATCAGTCAAAAATATCTGTCGACTTTTCGGATCATAGCGCAAACCGCACGAAGCCATCAGCGTTCCGTCCACCCCTTCCGGGATCTCAAACGTCGTCAGGGAAAATTGGGTCAAAAGCACTACACGATCCCCCTTTTCGCCCGGCTGGACAGCAGCACGGTTGATACGAAAAGACCCAAAAGTTGAGCGTCGGGAAATGGGGGTCACCTTGACAAGTTCAACATTGATCTTCTCGGTTTCGATCACCGATGTATAACTCAGCAGACCAGCATCCGGACCGCCGTTGCCGCATCCGCCGAGAAAAAAAAGTGCAAAAAACATTAGTGCTGCCGTACGTATTGCCATAAACATCTCTCCAGAAATTTTGGGGCATTATATCGAAATATCGGTAAAAATTTGATACACCTCTATGCAGGCTCGAGATGCCGATCCGCAAGCACCCAGTGCTGCTCACAGCGCCGGGCAATGATTGCGTCATGAGTCACCACAAACAGCGTGCCGTCATGTTTGCGGACATATTCCTGCAAAACATCCATCACAAGAGCGGCCGTCTCTTTGTCGAGATTACCCGTCGGCTCATCGGCAAAGATCACACGGGGCTGTTTGGCCAGCACCCGTGCCACCGAAACCCGCTGCTGCTGTCCGCCGGAAAGCTCGGAAGCTTTCTGGTCGATCACTCCGTCGATCTCCAGCCGTTCCAGCAGCCACGGGTCAAGCTCTGTCCCCGCCAGCTGTGTCGCCGCCTCGATGTTCTGCCGCCCCGTCATCCCTTTGAAGAGATAATGGGTCTGAAACACGATCCCCAGTTCTCTCCTGCGGAACATCTCACGCTCCGTCTCCCCCATCGCATACAGATCACGTCCGAGAATGTCTACCTTCCCGGCCAACGGCGGAAGAAATCCCGCCAGAGTATGCAGCAGCGTTGATTTGCCGCTTCCGCTGCGCCCCTGCACCGCCGTACTCTCCCCCGCATACAGCGTAAGATCGATTCCGTCATACAGCGGATAGTCGAAGGCATGGGAAAGGTGAGTGGCATGAAGCAACGGTTGGGACATGATGGTGAACCTTGAGTAAATTGAATATATAGGTTATTGTAGGAGGGTTTGGTTAACGGGGGGCTGAGTAAATTAGAAGTGAGGAATGAGGAATGAGGAATTTTGGTATGTATTGCGATGCAATACTTTTACCTAAGAACAGTAAAGTTTTCGATTTGCTGTAGCTGTGAGGGTTGTTGCGAAGGAGCTGGAAAATCAAATCCCCCGTAAACCTTTTAGTTTGCCGCAGGTTTGGAGGTTGTTGCGAAGGAGCTTACGAGCAGTAAGTGACTGAGTCAACTCCCTCACAGATGCAGTGAGGCGGAAAGATGTAAACCTTTTAGTTTGCCGCAGGTTTGGAGGTTGTTGCGAAGGAGCCTGCTCAAAGCAGGTGACTGAGCAAACTCCCCGAAAGATGTGGTGAAATAAAAGGTTTACGCCATTTGCTTGGCTACTTCGCAACAACCTCCAAAC
>JALVQH010000149.1 GCA_027031505.1 Campylobacteraceae bacterium
CCCGGCAGCGATACCGGCTGGGGCTGGAACAGCAGCCTCACACAAGCCGTTCGGCACTTCAAGGCACGCTTCAACCTCCCGAGAGGAGACTATATTGACAACAAAGTGATCCTTTACCTCAACAAACCCAAAAACTTCTACATCCGAAAAATCCTCACCAATCTCGACATCCTCAAACTCTACCCGCACCGCTTTGAATCGGAATATGTAGAGGTCAATGTCCCTGATTACCGGCTCCGTTATATTCAAGAAGACAAAACCGTCTTCTCCAGTCCTCTTGTCGTCGGACGAATCGATCGTCCAACACCCATATTCAGCGACCGGATTGAGTATATGGTACTCAACCCTACCTGGACGATCACCGACAACCTTGTTCGTCGGGATCTGATCCCCGTTTTGCGTACCGATCCCGGCTACCTCAAGCGCCATAACATTCACGTCTTTCAGGGCGGCAAAGAGGTGCCGTTGAATTTTGCTAAACTGGCTCGCGCTGAACACGGCGGATCTGTCCCCTACCGCTTTGTCCAATTTCCCGGAGACACAAACGCTCTGGGGCGGATCAAATTTGTATTTCCCAATCGATACTCCGTCTACCTGCACGACACCGACAACCATTCCCTCTTTCAGTACCGCTACCGGGTCTTCAGCTCCGGGTGCATGCGGGTGGGCAAACCGCTTGACTTCATGAAGCTCCTGCTGCGCCATGCCAAAAGGGATTACTCCGAGGCTCAAATCCGTCGTATCTTTGCCAGCAACAAACCGGCCACCATCCGTCTCGCTCAGCCCATCCCGGTACACATCGTCTACAACACTGTCTACCGTGAAGGGGACAAAGACTACTTCCTCTATGATATCTACATGTACGAACAAATGATTTACGAATCAAGCGAAGGGCATACCAAACCCACTTTCACTGTACCGAAAAAACGCCTCACTGCCGTCAAGCGGGTCGGAAGAATCCATCGGGAAACGAAGCGATAGAAGATATCTGCGGTATTGCTTTTTGTCCCATTTCTCCCGATACAGAGCAAACACTTTTTGCGCATCAGCCTCCGCGATAGCCGCTGAATGCGATCAGAAAAAAGATAAAGTATCCTGCCAGAACGATTCCGGATATAATGACGGCTGTCTTCAGCAGCATGATCAGTGCGTGAATGACCGGATGTCCCTTTTTGTCGAGGCGATTGATCCTGTCAACGCCCCAAAAAATCAACAGGTCAAAAAGCAGATCCCAAAAACGCATTATTTACTGTGAGGCAAAGACCCGGATCGCACGCAGTTGGGGCGCGCCGCCTTCGTAGCGGCTGATGACGATACGCAGCTTTTGGGCATCGACCTTCTGTGCCATTTTCCACTCAAAGATCGCGATCGGCTCATCCGTGGCGTGATAGATGGTATGCCAGCTGCCGCCCGTATCCTGATATTCGACCCGCCAGTCTCGTATGCGGTTGTGCTTTTCGATGAGCATCACCTGGTCAAACTGGTAGGCTCTATCGAAATCGACCGTCACGGTCACATCGCCGCTCAAGGGAGTGCCGCCGTCAAAAGGTTCTCTGGCCGACCAGAAAGTTCTGGGGTAGAGATACTTCCCGTCTCCACCGGTCTCTGCGAGAATTTTGGCCGTCAAGACCGAAGCGGGGGCGTTGATATGGGGAGATGCCGAAGTGCTGGAGGCTGTCACACTGTCTCCAACACAGAG
>JALVQH010000150.1 GCA_027031505.1 Campylobacteraceae bacterium
CGAACTCTCCCCCAACGAAATCCTCTTCGAGCTCAAACAGCACTTGCCCCATTATATGCTGCCAGGACAGATTCGCTACAACGCCGCGATGCCACGGAAATCGCTCCACTCGAAAGAGATCGATAACGGGGCGCTGCGGGGGATGGTGATGGGGGAAAGTGGTTGACATGGCGGAGGTATAAGATGGATTTGTTATTGGGACTGACCACATTTGGTGTGATTGCTTTCTTGAGTCATGAAGCGTATACCGCTACGCTTTAGCTGCAATTTTTATCACTCCTGTAGCACTTGTGACTATATGAAAAAAATTGAGTCAATGAGTTTTTCTCGCTTTCATTTTTTTGACATTCTTTATTCTGTTTGGGTATAATCCCCACTATGAGCAAAATAGACAAACAAAAAGAATATATCAATATGCTGAAAGTCTATATGGGTATATTGATAGCTTTGTTGATCAGTGACATATCTGGTACGGTTAAAATGTTTCAACAAAATGATGTAAATACCATATTTTGGTTTGGTGTAGCATCGATTGTTTTGTTATCGATAGCGTTTATCAGACTGGCAAAATATGCCCACAAAAAAATAGATGAACTGGAGGAATTGTAATGACCATAGAGACCATCGGACTGATTATAGCGTTGAGTGTGGCATTATCGGCTATTTTGTATAGCACTTATGAGATTATGCAGGATTCGAGTTGATAAGGTTTTACAGTGCTTTCATATTTAAAGTTTTCGTACTGCAATACCGCACAATAATCGGTTTTCTCTCAGCACTGCTGATCCAGGGATGTATAGCGGTCTCTCAGTATCCCTTGACTTCCCACCCCGTCATGGATCGTACACTCATCGGATCATGGACAATGACCAATGATCGAGAAAAGGCAACCCTCATCTTTACCCCGCGCTCCGGCAACCACCTCCTACTGACCTACCATCAGACGGAACAGGGCAAAACAACCACCAAGAGACTGAATGGCTACGTCTCCCGTTTTTTTGAGCTATGAAGCGTATATCGCTACGCTTTAACTTCAGGTATGATAATTCTGCTTGTTCCCACATTGTGAGATTATAAGAAAGTTACCTCTCCAACGCCAAATCCACCGCCGAAAGGGCATGGATCTGGGTCGTATCAAACACCGGCAGCGCCAGATCCTTCTGTGAGAGGAGCATCCCGATCTCGGTGCAGCCGAGGATACCGATGGTTTTCATGGGTGGTCTCCTGTGAGTGTTTTGTACATGATGCGTGCATCGACGTAGCCTAGTTGTGGATGCCGAAACGCTCCGGGGAGGCGTCCGACGGTCGCAAAGCCCAGTCGCCCCCACAACGCAACGGCGCGGGTATTGGACTCAATGACGAAATTGAATTGCATGGCTCGGTAGCCGAAGGCGATCGCTTCGTGCTCAGAATGCCGATACATGGCGGTTGCTACCCCTTGCCCCTGTGCTGACTTGGCGACCATGTAGCCGCAGTTGCAGACGTGATCGCCACCACCGGTTTGGTTGGATTTGAGATAATAGGTGCCGACGATGGTTTCACCTATGAGTGCTACATACGTTTGACGAGGGCTCTCCATCCAGATCTTTCTGGCTGCTTCGGGACTCATATCTCGGGGGTAAGTGTAGGTCTCCCCGGCACGAATGACCGGCTCAAGGATCGACCATATCGCGTCCCAGTCTTGTG
>JALVQH010000151.1 GCA_027031505.1 Campylobacteraceae bacterium
GATGAGTTTGGCTTCCTTGGCACTTTCGCGGATACTCAGCGTCCTGGCCTCCTCGAAAAGGTCGATGAGCTCCCGGGCACTCTCGACGTCGAAAACCGGCTGGGTGAAAATGCCTCGGGCACCGTAGTTGAGCTTTTTGACCATCCGTTTGAGGAGGTGTTTCATGTTTTTGGCGGTGGCATCGCTGACGGCAAAGGGGTAGATCGGCCGCGGGGTCGGATCGAGGGGCTGGCCGGAGTAGTCGGTGCCGTTGTTGAGGCGGTAGATGATGCTCAGCAGGAGGGTACTGTCGCGCTCAAGGACACCCTTGACCTCGGGCTGGTCGGAGAGCTTGGCCGGATCACCTGTCAGAGCGAGGATGAGACGGATATCGAAATCGTTGGCGCCCAGCACCTCGGACTGGAGGGAGAGTTTGTTGCGGTCGCGCATACTCATCGTGGCCATCACCGGCTTGTCAAAGGCGTGTTGGAGTTTGATGGCACTCAGCACGGCGGACATCTTGAGGCGTGCCAGCGCGTTGTCAGTTACCGAGAAGGCGCTCACTTTCTCATGAAGTTGATACTTTTTAATATCATCAATAATATGGGAGATAGATGCACCATGCGGCGGGTTGATTTCGACGGAGATGAACGGGGCATCTCCGGTGAGATTTTCGCAAAATTGTTTGAACATTTTTATTCCCGATAAATGTATTTTTGAATTTTCAAAACAAGTGCCGGTTTTACTCGATAGCTCTGGCAGTCGCGAACACCGTTGGTGCCCCTTCGGGGTTGGGCGCTCCTTTGTCGCCATCGAGTAAAACCTCTGTGTATGATTGTTCAGAGGATTCAGCTATAATTCTACCCAAAAGATACATAGACAAAGGCGCACATGAAACTGGCTGTATTTGATTTTGACTCGACATTGATGGATGGGGAGACAATCGACTTTTTTGCTGAGCCGCTTGGGCTGAAGGATGAGGTTGCTGCAATCACCGAGGAAGCAATGGCTGGGCGGATGGACTTTTTTATGGCATTGGTTGCGCGTGCGAAACTTCTCAAAGGACTTGATGTCGCTACAGTGCAGCAAATCTGTGAAAATCTCCCGATGATGCCCGGTGCGCAGGAGACGGTCACGGGGCTCAAGGCGCGAGGGTACAAAGTGGTCTGCTTCTCCGGCGGTTTTCGGCAGGCGACCGAGCCGATGGCCAAGCGCCTTGGATTGGATGCGGATTTTGCCAACTTTCTTTATGCGGATGAGCATGGACGGCTCACCGGTGAAGTAGGCGGAGAGATGATGTACGGCGATGCCAAAGGGGATATGCTGGTGCGATTGCAGGCCCTCATGGGGATCGGCCGGGAAGACACCCTCGTGGTGGGCGACGGCGCCAACGATCTGAGCATGTTTGCCCATGCCGATATCCGGGTGGCGTTCCGGGCGCGTCCGGTGCTCATCGAGCAGGCGACCCATGTGATCACGCAGAAGGATCTGCGGGGGGTTCTGGAGGTTTGTGATGACTAAAACAGGGTTACTTGAAATCTGAGCTACTTATCACGCAGCCTGCGGATTTGTTCAACGTCTAAACCGGTTTTATCCGCAATCGTTTCGTTGTCCAATATATCGAGCAAATTGCGAGCTATCTCAAGGGCTTTTTTCTTTTTGCCCTGCTCCAGCCCCTGTTCCAGCCCCTGTTCCAGCCCTTTC
>JALVQH010000152.1:0-823 GCA_027031505.1 Campylobacteraceae bacterium
CGTACGAGTCGGATGTGCATATCGAGAAGCTTCTCGAAGCTCTGGGCTTCCCGGCTGAGCAGCACAACGATCTGATGAGCTCACTCACCGGCGGCGACAAGTTCAAGATCCTCCTGGCTCAAGTGCTCTTCCTCAAGCCAGATATCCTTCTGCTGGATGAGCCGACCAACAACCTCGACATGGCGACCATCGCCTGGCTGGAGCGGGAGCTCAAGCGGCACGAAGGGGTGCTGGTGGTGATCTCGCATGACCGTCACTTCCTCAATGCCGTCGTCACCCACATCCTCGATCTCGATTTCCAGACGATTCGGGAGTTTACCGGCAATTACGATGACTGGTACATCGCGGCCAATCTGCTGAGCAAACAGGCCGAGATGGAGCGCAACAAGGCGCTCAAAGAGAAAGAGGAGCTCGAAAAATTCATCGCCCGCTTCTCCGCCAACGCCTCCAAAGCCCGGCAGGCCACCAGCCGCCAGAAGCAGCTCGAGAAGCTCAATCTCGAAGAGATCAAACTCTCCAGCCGGCGCGACCCCTCCATTGTTTTCAAGCCCAATCGTGAGATCGGCAACGAAGTACTTGAAGTAACCGGACTCTCCAAAAGCTACGGCGATCACCGGGTTTTCGAAAACCTGAGTTTCAAAGTCAACAAAGGGGACAAAATCGCCGTCATCGGCGGCAACGGTGTGGGCAAAACCACGCTCCTTGAGATCCTCATGGGCAACCTCGAAGCCGACGGCGGTACCTACAAATGGGGGCAGACGGTTCATACGACCTATTTCCCCCAGAACACCACCGATGTGGTGCAAGGGGATGAGAAACTCTA
>JALVQH010000152.1:833-1671 GCA_027031505.1 Campylobacteraceae bacterium
TTTTGACCAGAAATGGCACATCGATGAGATCCGCAAGTGCCTCGGGCGGATGCTTTTCAGCGGTGAAGAGCAGGAAAAAGAGGTGGGTGCCTGCTCCGGGGGTGAGAAGCACCGCATTATGCTGAGCAAGATGATGATGGACGCGGCCAATTTCCTTGTCCTCGATGAACCCGACAACCATCTCGACCTCGAGGCGATCGTCGCGCTGGGCGAAGCGCTGCACGCATATCAGGGTGGGGTCATCTGCGTCACCCACGACCGGGAACTCATCGACGCGTTTGCCAACCGGATCATCCGGATCGAAGCAGACGGAACGATCACCGACTTTGAAGGGGATTATGAAGCGTTTGTGGAAGCGTATCCGGCGTAGATTATTCAGGTGAGAGGAGGGCGATAATATCCTCCCCGATCCGCGCCGGACGCCCGCCCACCATATTGGCCAGATAGATCTCCATCTCAAAGAGCAGCTCATCCCTCCGATAAACCTTTTGCAGCAGCCGCATGGTGACCTTCTTGAGTTCCACGATCTCGGTGGTCACCTCCACCATGTCGCCCAGCACCGCACTCCCGTGAAAGGTCGCTTTGAGATCCCGCACGATCAATCCGGTCTGGCTGTCCAGCGGCGTCAAACCGTTGGCAAAAAGGATCTCGCTGCGTGCGCGTTCGCAGTATTTGATGTAGTTGGTATGATAGACGATCCCGCCGGCATCGGTATCTTCGTAGTAGACCCGGATTTTCATGGGCTGCCTTCTAAGCCTGCCAAATTCGACGGCATTTTCCGAAGATTATAGTACACTCTTGCTTGGATATCATATAGCGATGGTTGTGTCATTTATGG
>JALVQH010000153.1 GCA_027031505.1 Campylobacteraceae bacterium
GCAAGCTGCAGTTTCTGATAGTCGCTGAGGGAGCCGAAGACCTTCTTGACCTCTTTGGCAAGATCTTTTTCGAGGATCTCGACCGCATCGATGTCGCCGCGGGCTTTGGCCGATTCGATGTCTTCCTGGATCGACTCGATCGGTTTTTCGAAGTCGAGATAACTGGCCATCCCGACGCCTTAGTCGACTTTCTTGAAGATGATGACACCGTTGGTGCCGCCGAAGCCGAATGAGTTGCTCATGACGACGTTGAGTTCGGCTTGGCGCGCCCCTTCGGTCACATAATCCAGATCGCAGTTTGCATCGGGAGTCGTGTAGTTGATCGTCGGTGGGATAATCCCCTCATCCATTGCCTTGATAGCGATCACGGCTTCGATCGCACCGGCCGCCCCGAGGCAATGACCAATCTGCCCTTTAGTGGAGCTCACCGGCGGGCAGTTCTCTTTGCCGCCGAAGAGCTCTTTGATGGCGGCGGTTTCGTTTTTGTCGTTGATGGGGGTGGAGGTGCCGTGGGCATTGATGTAGTCGATCTTCGGCTCACCGGCCATTGCGTAGGCGGCTTTCATCGCCCGCAGGGGGCCGTCCATCGTCGGAGTGGTGATATGGTTGGCATCCCCGCTCTCACCGAAGCCGGCCAGTTCCCCGTAGATCTTCGCTCCGCGGGCTTTGGCTGCTTCGTACTCCTCGAGGACAAGGGCTCCGGCACCCTCCCCCATCACGAATCCGTCCCGGTCGGCGTCAAACGGACGGGAAGCGCTTTTGGGGTCGTCGTTGCGGGTCGAGAGGGCTTTCATCGCAGCAAAACCACCGACACCTACACCCGTGATCGCCGCTTCGGCACCCACTACCAGTACCCGATCGGCTCCGCCGAGCATGATGGTCTTGCCCGCTTCACTCACCGCATGGGTTCCGGCGGCACAGGCCGTAGCGGAAGAGAGGTTGGGACCGCGGAGGTCGTGGGCGATGGAAACAAACCCGCCCAGCATATTGACCAGCGCCGAGGGGATGAAGAACGGAGAGATCCGGCGGGGACCGCGGTCATTGAGGATAACGGAGTTGCGCTCGATCGTGGGCAATCCGCCGATCCCGGAGGCGCAACTGACACCAAAGCGATCCCGCTCGACGCTCGCATCAATTCCGGCATCCTCAATCGCTTCGGCAGCCGCTTTGAGCCCAAGTTGGATAAAGCGGTCGGCTTTTTTGACCTCTTTGGGATCCATGACGGTCGCAGGATCGAAGCCCTTGACTTCCCCGGCAATCTTGACAGAATACTTCTCCGGATCAAACAACGTAATACGATCGATTCCGCACTCACCGGCCACAATCGCATCGAATGCACTCGCCGCATCGTGCCCTGCACTGTTGATCATTCCGATTCCGGTTACCACCACACGTCTCACGTCTGCTCCTTGGTTACACAAGATACAAAACCCAAACGCTTCATCCAGCGCTTGGGTTGTGTATCTGCACTGTCACCCGAAAGGGTGACCGGGGTTATGCTTTTGCTTTTTCGATGTAGGCAATGGCATCGGCTACGGTAGCAATCTTCTCCGCTTCCTCGTCGGGAATTTCAATGTCAAATTTCTCTTCGAGAGACATTACCAGCTCAACCACATCAAGGCTGTCCGCACCGAGATCGTCCGCAAATTTGGAATCCTCTTTTACTTCATCCGGGCTCACATTGAGCTGCTCGACTACTACCTCTTTGACATCATCAAAAATGGCCATTCTGTTCTCCTGTAGGGTTAAAATATACCAAGCATTATACCCGAAGTAAGTTTAACGCGTGTGTTGGGAACCGCGGATGGGTTTAAATTTTGGAAGAGAAGTGTCATTTTGATCCTCATCAACCTCCACTTCGCAGCAATTCAGCAGCGACTTGTCCGGATGGCGGACAAAATCGTATCCCCGATAAATGGTATAGAGCCCAAACAGCACCACCACGATGGCTGCAAGATTCATCATCGTCTTGCGCATCGTTGTGTGGGTGAAAATCGAGGTAAAAAACCCCAGCCCCATCAGGGAGGGGATCGTGCTCAGGCCAAAAATCAGCATCACCATCGCTCCCTGGAAAGCACTCCCGGTACTCGCCGCCGTCACCGCAAAGAAGTAGACCAGCCCGCACGGCAACAGTCCGTTGAGGAGCCCCAGCGCATAAAAACTGTACAAAGAGCGCGAATCGAGAATCGCCCGGAACGCTTGCTGATACCATCGGCTCCGTGAAAACGAGTGCTCAAGAAGGGTCAAAAACTGCAGTTTCCCGGAGATGGAGAGACCGGCAAGGATCATGAACACCCCGGCAAGAATCGTCATCACCGCGATCGCCGTCCCGCTGAAGCCCGCTACACCGCCGATCGCTCCAAACACTGCCCCAATCACCATATAAGTCGTAATGCGACCCAGCGAATACATCAGATGAGCTAACCCCTGAAAAAATTTGTGCCATTTGGGATCGATCTTGGTACTGCTGTAGGCGATCACGATCCCCCCGCACATCCCGAGACAATGGCCGAACGATCCAAGGAAGGCGACGGTAATGATCGATATGAAGCTAATGTTATCCATCTACACTCCGAGCAACTTTTTGCGAATTTTGGGATTGGTGAGGTTCTCCCCCCGAAGCATCCGCAGGCGCATCTGTTCAAAGTCAATGCACCCCTCACATTTCTTCTCCCGCGATCCGAAACCGTAATGCATCTCGGTGGCATCCTTCACCCCGTACCATGCTTTGCGGGCATCGATCCACCGTCTGGTATCAAGCGTATGCACCCACAGCACCGCCCGGTCTCTCCACTCCCGCTCCTTGAGCCACAGGATCATGCACCCCGGATCGTCGAAAAACCACGTCCGCCCATCGGGAGCAATCACTTCAGCGGCATTGCGGTTGCTCTTGATCAGCATGGCGCACTGGGTGTCGTTGGTTTTGTTCAGCTTGATCGGCAGTGGTTTAAACGCCGTGTTCCCTTTGACGATCGTCACCGGCGCATCCTTTTTGGCCATGGAGACAAACACAATGGCAATCACGGCTATCAGCAGAGCAATGCTCAGGAGAGGAAGGAATTTTTTCATGATTGTTAAACCTTTTTCGTAAAATAACACACAGGGGCTGGGACTTCAGTCCCACCGAACGCGACTGAAGTCGCGTCCCCATTATTTATAAGAGCTTTTCGCAGAAAAGCATACCTGAACTATTCACTACTCACTATTCACCATTCACTAAATCTAAACCGCCTCCAGCAACACCCCATGCTGCCCCCAGTACACCGCCACATATGCCGTGCATAATAGCACAAAAAAGCTAAGCAATCCGATCGACCATCGCTCCCAGGAATAATCCGGGGTTTTCAGCCAAATCCGCTCGATCACCGCCACCGCACCGAGGTAGGCACCTCCAAAAAGGGATCCCCAGACGGCGTAGCCGACATAGTAATATTCGGGCTGAAACATGCAAAAGGGGCATTTATGGGTCGGCAGGGCATACACATACGTCCCGAAAAAATAGACCACCGCATAGTATGCCACCGCCACAAACAGCCCCAACACCGGCAGCACGATCCACGGCTGCCGCGCCCATGTCGCCACGAGGACGAGGAGGTACAGAAGGTAGAAGAGCACCAGCAGCATCGGACGGCTGAGGCCAAACGGGAGGGGATTGGCGCCCTCGAGCTGCCCGAAGAGCGCCGAACAGCAGCTGACAGGCAGCGTAATGTCGATGTGGGTAAAGTACATGATATCCCACCACAGCTCCAGCCCAAGCAGGAGAAATATCCCGAGATAGAGCCACGTTTTTTGGCGGAAGATGGGATAGTTTTTCGCGCGCAGATCGTAGCGGTTGAGCGCCAGCCAGAGGATCAGCCCAAACAGCAGCACCAGCTTGAGAAAGAGCAGCTCCAGTCCGTATCCGTTGGCGGAGATCACCCCAGCTGCGCACATCGCCCCTGGCACCAGCACCGCAAGGTTGTCGATCGTAAAGACAAAATAGGGCAGCAGCACGATCTTCATCACCGCCACAAATCCGATGATCGTCATCACGAGATACGCCCGCCGTTCCAGCGCAAACTGCCGCTGCGTAAACGCCCCGAAATCCCACCGCAATACGATTTGAATCGCAACGACAAAGGCGACAAAAGCGAGGACAAACAGAATCGATTCACTCAGGAGGAAGATGAGCACCTGATTGTCCAGGAGGATTTCGTTCATGCGGCACGCACCTTGTCTTGAACATCTGTAAGTGAATAGTGAATAGTGAATAGTGAATAATTTTGGTAAGCATTGCTCTGCAATGCTTCTATTGGGGACGCGACTTCAGTCGCGTTGGGTGGGACTGAAGTCCCAGCCCCTTTTGCGCTCTTGTTCCCACGCCCCTGAGACTGCGAAAGAACTCGAGAATATTGGAGCAGGAACTTCAGTCCCGTATAACGAACTTCCATAAAATGGCGCCATTTTAACGGGGCTAAAGCCCCTGCTCCTATAAGGTGTGAGTTCTTTCGCAGTCTCCCCTGCGTGGGAATGCATATTGGACTATCCCGAACAGTATGACCCCCCATCCTCTGCATGATGGATGTATGCATTCCCACCGGGGACGGTGGGACGAGACCAATAACCAATAACCAATACACCAATACACGGTGTGCTGTTGCGCACCCTGCGCGATATGACACCCTTTTCCGGAAAAAACTATCTCTCATTTTTCATCTTTCATTTTTCACTTTTTATTTGAAAACCACACCCAAACTCTTCACCATTCACCATTCACTATTCACCATTCACTATTCACCATTCACTATTCACTATTCACCATTCACTATTCACTAATTTCCCGTCTTCCATCTCCACCATCCGCGCCGGAAACGGCAGTGTGTCAAACAGGGGATCGTGGGTGGCAATAACGATGGTCTTACCCGCCGTATGAAGCTGTCCGAGGATTTCGATGAAACGGAGTGAGTTGGCGCGGTCGAGGTTGGCAGTGGGTTCGTCGCAGAGGATCACGGCCGGATCGGCCGCGAGTGCTCGGGCGATGGAGGTGCGTTGTTTCTCTCCTCCCGAGAGGCGGGCGGCAGGCGTAGTGCGCTTGTGGGTGATGTTGGCCTGCTCCAAAACCGTATCGACCCGCTGAGCAATGGCCTCAGAATCCAGGCCTGCCGGTATGAGCGGCACCATCACATTCTCTTCTACCGTTAGATGCTCCATGAGATTGTAATGCTGAAAAATCATCCCGATCCGCCGTGCCCGAAACTGCGACGCGTGCAAATCGGGCAGCTTGGCAATCGCCTCCCCCTCGATGAGCACTTTCCCGCTACTGGGGCGATCGAGAGCAGCGAGGATCGAGAGCAGCGTCGTCTTGCCGCTGCCGCTCACCCCCTTGAGGACGA
>JALVQH010000154.1 GCA_027031505.1 Campylobacteraceae bacterium
CCACGCATACCCCCCTCCGTCCCCAGTGACGTTTTTCCCGACATGTTCTAAAAGAGGACAAATTGTCTCCTCTTTAAAGTTTTATTTGATATGATTATGCGAATTATAATCAACAGGAGCACGCTATGACCCACCATCACGTACTGATCCTCGGCGGAGGTTTTGCCGGGATCGAAGCAGCCATTTTCCTGCGCAAAAAAGGGCACAAAGTTACCCTGATCTCCAACCGGGACTATTTTTACATCTTTCCCACTTCGATCTGGATCCCGACCGGAGAGGTTGATTTTGACGACATCAAAGTCCCGCTCGATGAGATTGCCGAAGCACACGGCTTCGAAGTGATCCTCGACGAAGTGCAGGAGATCATCTCCAGAGAGAAGCGCGTCGTCTGCGCCGGCGGCGAACACACGGCGGAGTTCCTTGTCATCGCCATGGGCAGCGGCAAAATGAAACATGCCGGTGCCGAACATTTCCTCTCCATCTGCGGGGTTCCTGAAGAGTCCCTTCAGATCAAAGAGAAGCTCGATGCCCTCATCGCCAGAGGCAGCGGCACGATCGCCTTCGGCTTCGGCGGCAACCCCAGAGATGCCAGCAATGTTCGGGGAGGGCCGGTCTTTGAAGTGCTCTTCAATGTCCACAACCTGCTCAAGCAAAAGGGGATCCGGGATCAGTTTGAGCTCATTTTCTTTGCCCCGATGAAAAGCCCGGGTGCGCGGATGGGACACCAGGCGGTCAAGATGATGGATATTTACTTCGACAAACTCGGGGTCAAGACCCAGGTAGGCAAAAAAATCAAGCGCTTCGAAGAAGATGGAATCGTCTTCGAAGATGACAGCAAGATCGAGAGCGATTTCACGATGTTTGTCCCGGCCGGCGACGGCCATCCGGTCTTTGCCGACAGCGATTTGCCTCTCAACGAAGCGGGTCTGATCAAAATCAACGACTATTGTGAAGTGATGCATGACTATGATGAGACAAGTGAAGTCTATGGTGTCTTTGCGATCGGTGACTCTGTCGCTCTTGACGGCCCCGACTGGCGCGCCAAACAAGGCCACATCGCCGAGGTGATGGGACGCAATGTCGCGACCAACATCGACGAGATGACCAAAGGGGGTGAACGCAGAGAGAGCTACATCCACCACCTCAACATCCTCTGCGTCATGGACGGCGGCAACGGCGCATCGTTTGTCTACCGCAACGACAAAGGGGGCAAAATGATCCCCCTCCCCGTCGTCGGCCACTGGCTCAAAAAAGGGTGGGGCTGGTACTGCCGCAACTCCAAACTCGGCAAAATCCCACGCATTCCCGGAATGTAAAAAAAATCAGGGGCTGGGACTTCAGTCCCATCTCTCTTTCTTTATGAACCTCCACACCAAAATTACAACACAATTTATCCATCAGCAAAAGCTTCAGCCTCATTGCTTGGTGACCATACTATAATTTATGCATTTTAGTATCGTAAGAAGTAATCAGGAGCTGGGGTTTCAACCCCACTGATGCGGCGAGAGCCGCATCCTCTTTGATTATGGGAGCTTGAAAACTCCATATCGGGAGATATGGAGCAAGAAGAAATCACTCAAAATGAGACGATATTCCGGGTCAAACAACCTGGAGAGCTTTTTTTAATTGTGGAAACCGCTCCGGAAGGAGGACGGTCGTCTGAGGTTG
>JALVQH010000155.1 GCA_027031505.1 Campylobacteraceae bacterium
TGGAATTTATCGACACCGAATCGGTGGAGAGCAGCGGGATATTTCCTCACCTGAAATGTTCCGAAGAAGAAGCCGAGCTTCTGCAGTCGGTGTGCCGACGCTATGCAGCCGGAAACAATGAATCCCCAGTTCTGGATCTGTTGCAGGAGCGTTATGGCCGGAAACATGCCGAGTACATCCCCCGCATCCCCCGGATCAAAAATCTCATCGACATGGGATGGCTTATGCCGGTGAGTTTCATGGATGCCAAAAGTGCGGATGTCTCCCTCCTGGAATTACTGACCCTTTCGGTTGCACCGACGATGGTGCTGCTGCGCCTTCTCGAAGAGGGATCGCTGGAGCTGACCTTGCCGGAAATCAAGCCCTATACCGATCACCTCGAGTACCTTCAGGATCAGTTTGATGTGATCGAGATGCTCCACTCCATCGCGACAGTCAAGCAGGGGGTGACCGATACGTCGCTGAGCATCGGACGAATGAAAAACAAACTCACCCTTCTGACGCAGCGGATCCGTGAACGGATCGCCGTGAGCACCGAACCGATCGTTGTAGAGGAATTTTTCCGGGAAAAAGAGCTCGACGAACGGGAGCAGCGGATTTTTCTCGCACTGCTCAAAGAGGAGTACAGCGGCGGCGAAGGGCAGTTTCGGGATATGAATACCCTTATTGAGCTCATCAGCTTCGACGAGTATGAGAAGATCAAAAATCGCGCCCTCCTCGAAGAAGGTTCCCGCCTCATCACCGAAGAGATCGTCGACTACGAAGAGATCCTCAATATGTTTGGCGGGATCAGCCGGTCGTTCTATCTTCGGGAGGATGTAATGCAGCGAATCATTCACCCGAATAAGAAGAAAAAAGTGACCAAACTCAAACTTGACATGCTGGTCAAAGAGCAGGATCTGTTTGAATACCTCCAGCCTGACCGGACGCTCGACGACATTGTGCTGCACCCTGCGACCCGGCAGGTACTTGACACGGTGGTCAGACAGGTGGACAAAACGGTGCACAAAAAGCTCAAAGAGTGGGGGATCAAAGGGAAGCGGCGCGGGATCGATGCGCGGATCATTTTCTACGGCCCTCCGGGGACAGGCAAAACGGTTACGGCGATGGGGCTGGCCAAAACCCTCAAAAAGCCGATTCTCAGCTTCGACTGCTCCAGGATCCTTTCGATGTACGTCGGGGAGAGTGAAAAAAACGTTCGGAGGATCTTTGATGATTTTCGGGAGCTGAGCGCCAAAGCCAAAGTAGAGCCGATTCTCCTGCTCAACGAAGCCGACCAGTTCCTTTCTTCCCGTTCCGAAGGAGCCGGAAGTTCCGCGGACAAGATGCATAATCAGATGCAAAACATTTTTCTCGAGCAGATTGAGCGCTTTGAGGGGATCCTGATTGCGACGACCAATCTGCTCGGGAACATCGACAAAGCCTTCTCCCGCCGGTTCAACTACAAGGTGGAATTCAAAAAACCCGACCGGCACCAGCGACTTCGCCTGTGGCAGCTGATGCTTCCCGAACGGGCCGACTACGAAACGGGTTTTGATGTTGCAAAGCTGGCCGAAGCGGTACTCACGGGCGGCCAGATCGAACTGATCATCCACAACACTGCTTTCAAAGTTGCCGTACGGGAGGAGAGCATCTTTACGATGGAGGATTTTCGCGAAGAGATTGCCAAAGAGCTTGACAGCAGCTTTGACGGAGAGGTCAGCATGGGATTTCGGGTCGAATCCCAATCCTGAAAAAGCTTTTCAGATAAGATTGTCTGCACCGACTCCGAAAATCTCCCAGTGTGTTTCTATCCGTTACACTCCGCTTTTCTCACTGTGGCAGCTTGCTGCGATTAATGGCAGTTAAATAACTTTCTGTTATTATAAAGCACTTATTTTTATGAAATCGGTGCATGCCATCTGTGTACCGGCTTGTAAGAATAGATTGCGAAAAACGAAAGGGGTTTTATATGACGCATGCCTTGACCGATCATCCCTACTTTGGTGTCTTTGTCCTCGTGGCATTGACGGGGATTGCCTTTCCGGCGACGCTGTTTCTGGCACGGTGGGTTGGCCGCAAGCTCTCACGGCTGGATACGGAGCGCCTCAAGATGTCGATCTATGAGTGCGGACCGCTGCCGACCCGGCAACCCAACGCCATCTCGATCCAGTTTTATCTGATTGCTTTGCTCTTTATTTTGTTTGACGTGGAGATCATCTTCATGTTCCCCTGGGCGATCGATTTTAAACTGCTCGGCTGGTTTGGTTTTGCGGAGATGATTCTTTTTATCGTTCTTCTGACCATTGGATTTGTTTACGCCTGGAAGAAAGGAGCTCTTGAATGGCACAGCATCAAGTAAATTATGCCTCGGCCGGAGGCTTGCCGGTCGCATTGACGACGGTGGACAAACTGCTCAACTGGGGGCGAGCCAACTCCCTCTGGCCGATGACTTACGGTCTGGCCTGCTGCGCGATTGAGATGATGGCCACCGGTGCCAGCCGTTTTGACTTTGACCGGATGGGGGTGATCTTCCGCGCTTCTCCGCGCCAGTCGGATGTGTTGATCCTCGCCGGAACCCTGAGCAAGAAGCATGCCGAGTTTGCCCGCCGCCTTTACGACCAGATGCCCGACCCCAAATGGGTCATTTCCATGGGCAGCTGCGCCAATACCGGCGGGATGTTCAACACCTACGCGACAGTGCAGGGGGTGGATCGGATCGTTCCGGTGGACATCTACCTCCCCGGCTGCGCTCCGCGCCCTGAGACGTTGCAATATGCGGTGATGATGCTTCAAAAGAAAATCAACCGCCAATCGGGCAACATGAATAACAACCCCAAACAGAGGTTTGTCTAATGCGAAAATATACCCCAAAAAATAATGTTCAAGGCAAGGCAAAATATACCGACCGATTCTGGGTCGCTCCCCGCGTACCGCATGAGTCGGTCGAAGCGGATGGCCATTTCGCCGCAGTGCACAGGCATGTCGGCCAGAAAGTAGAGATCCTTGACGCGTATGTCGAGCTGGGACAGCTTGTGATCCATATCCGCCCGGAGGACAACATCGCCGCACTCGAAGTGCTCAAAAACACCTGCGATTATGCCATGTGTTCCGAGCTGAGTGCAATCGATTACCTTGCGCAGGACGGAGAGTTTGAAGTGTTTTATCAGCTGCTCAATCTCAAAAAGGCAAAACGGGTGCGCATCCTCACCCGGATCAAAGAGAATCAGGCGATTGAGAGCATCGTCCCCCTCTATGCGATGGCCAACTTCGCCGAGCGGGAGATGTACGATATGTTCGGCATCCAGGTCAACAACCACCCCTATCTCAAACGGATTATCATGCCCGATGACTGGGTGGGGCACCCCCTGCGCAAAACCTATCCGCTTCAGGGAGATGAGCATGCCGCCTGGTATGAAGTAGACAAAATCTTCGGCAAAGAGTATCGCGATATTATCGGTCCGGAAAACCGGGATCCCGGACATATTGACCGCTACGATTCCCAGCGCTTCTCCCGTGTGGGATACGAAGTGCCGTTTGGGGTCGATGTGACCGAAGGTGAGGCGGAACAGCCGATCGAGTACAGCAAGCAGATACTGGTTGATTACACCAGGGGCTCCGAAGTCCTGGATACACGAAAGTAGGAGGGGGTCATGCAGCAGCCTAACAAACTCAAACCATTTTTTGAGAACCTTAATTTCGAGCGGGACGACAACACGATGGTGATCAATTTCGGTCCCCAGCACCCTTCGGCGCATGGTCAGCTCCGTCTGATCCTCGAACTGGAGGGGGAAAAGGTGGTCAAAGCCCACCCCGACATCGGCTATCTCCACCGAGGCGTTGAGAAAATGGCCGAAAACATGATCTACAACGAATTTCTCCCCACCACCGACCGCCTCGACTACATCGCGTCAACCTCAAACAACTATGCCTTTGCACTGGCCGTGGAGAGGCTGATCGGACTGGAAGTGCCCCGACGGGCTCAGGTGATCCGCACGATGCTCCTCGAGCTCAACCGTATCATGTCGCACCTCTTTTTCCTCGCAACCCATGCACTCGATGTGGGGGCGATGTCGATTTTCCTGTATGCATTCCGGGAGCGGGAGTTTGCGATGGATCTCGTCGAAGACTATTGTGGAGCACGCTTGACCCATTCAGCGGTACGGATCGGGGGAGTACCTCTCGATCTGCCGGGCGGATGGCTGGAGCAGCTGAGCACCTACCTCGACAATCTTCCCGAACAGATCCAGCTCTACGAAGATCTCCTGACCGAGAACCGCATCTGGAAAATGCGCCTTGAGGATGTCGGAGTTGTTACACCGGAAGATGCCCTGAACTGGGGATGTACCGGTCCGATGCTTCGCGGTTCGGGTATCGCATATGACATTCGCAAAGAGGAACCGTATGAGCTTTACGGTGAATTGGATTTCGATATTCCCGTCAGTGATCGCAACGACAGTTACGGACGCTACCGTCTCTATATGGAGGAGATGAAAGAGTCGATCAGAATTTTGCGTCAACTCATCACTATGTATCCCAAAACCGAGCCGCAGATCATGGCACACAACCCCCGATACATCTCCGCTCCCAAAGAGGAGATCATGACACAGAACTATGCGCTGATGCAGCATTTTGTCCTCGTAACTCAGGGGATGCGCCCGCCCAGAGGAACCGTCTACGTGCCCACCGAATCCCCCAAAGGGGAACTGGGCTTCTTTATTCGTTCCGAGGGTGAACCCTATGCCTATCGACTCAAAATCCGCGCCCCGAGCTTTTTCCATGCAGGGGTGTTGCAGCACATTCTCCCCGGGACGTATCTCGCAGACGTAGTTGCTATCATCGGCAACACCAACATTGTCTTCGGTGAAATTGACCGATAGAAAGGAGCCGAGATGAAACGATACGACTTACGCCACCTGCATGATGACTTTTACGGCCGGATGGTTGAATTGATTGATGAAGAGCTGCGTGCCGGCGAAGTGGGAATCTTCCTTTTCGAAGTCGGAGATTTTACGGCCGTCCAGAAGAGCGCTGATGTGATCAGGGAGCATGGGCACGAACTGATGAACTCTTTGAAATTCAACGAAGTCGATTGGACGATCGTTGTCAAGAAAAAGGCAGCCTGATGGGTCACGTGGTATTCTCAACGTGGCGCGGAGAGCACATTGATAATCGGGGGAAAGCACCCGATGCGCATGTCGAATCCGCTTACGATCTCCCGCAGGAATACACAAGTGATACAGCCTCCAGAGCATTTGTCGGCTGGGACGGAATCGCAATCTTTGACGAGGCGATCGATGCCGTGCGCCTCGCGACCGAATACGCTGCCCAGTATCAGAAGTATTCTGAAGCGTGTGGACGGTGTGCTCCGGGGCGCTGGG
>JALVQH010000156.1 GCA_027031505.1 Campylobacteraceae bacterium
TGATCTTGAGAAGCTGAAAGCCCGGGCGCTCGAAGAGGGGATGCCGTATCAGACCCTCCTGAACTCGGTGCTGCACAAGTATGTAACGGGGCAAATGACCGAGAAAAATACGATCGCATAATCACATGAGACCCATCGTCACACAAACACCTCATCGAGGATCGTATTGACATATTCATTGGCTTTGAAGCGGATCAAATCGTCGGGGGTTTCGCCGGTGCCTATGTAGTAGATGGGCATCCGGAGTTCGTCGGCGATGGTGAGGACTGCGCCCCCTTTGGCGGTGCCGTCGAGTTTGGTGATGATGATGCCGTCGATCCCGATAATCTCGTCGAAAGCTCTGGCCTGGTTGATCGCGCTGCTGCCCTGGGTGCCGTCGAGGATGAGGAGTTTGCGGTCGGGGGAGCCCGGGAGCGCCTTGTCGGCGATGCGTACCATCTTTTTGAGCTCTTCGGAGAGGTTTTTCTCGGTGTGCAGCCGCCCGGCGGTGTCGATGATGACGTTGTCGATCCCTTTGGCCACAGCCGACTCAATCGCATCGTACACCACGGCGGAGGGGTCGTGTCCCTGGCGGGTGGCGACGATGGGGATCTGAAGTTTGTCCGCCCAGCGGCTGAGCTGCTCGATCGCTGCGGCGCGGAATGTGTCACCGGCTCCGAGGAGCACCGTGCGCCCTTCGCGCTGGTAGAGGCGGGCAAGCTTGGCGATGGTGGTGGTCTTGCCCGCACCGTTGACCCCGACAATCATTTCGACAAACGGTTTGGTCGCACCCGGCTCGATCCACTCGGCTCGGTACTGAAAGACACTGATGAGGGAGTTAAACGCCTGCGTGCGCTGGATCGTATCGGGGAGTCCTTCGAGGAGGCGTTCGATCAGATCGTAATTGACATCGGCTTCGAGGAGGATCTCTTCGAAATCTTCTTTGGGGATCTTGCTCCGCTTGGTGGGGGCGATTTCGTGGATCGCCTCAGCAGTTTTGCCAAATGCTTTTTTGAAAAATCCTAACATGGTCTCATATCCTTTTGTGTATCGATCCCAGATACGGTGCAAGATCGTTGCGGATCATTTCGATGGGGGTGACCCCTTCATAATCACGAATTAAGCGTCCTTTGTGAAAAAGAAGTGTCGTCGGAAGAGGATAATCGGCTCCCAATTGTAGCATATTGGTGAGCGTTGATGCAAGAGGGGCATTGTCCGGAGAGTTGGAGACGAAAAAAGTTGTATGATTTTGGCGCATATATTTCCGCAGAGATGCCGTATCGAGTGTTTCGGGTACGACAATTCCGAGAACAAATATCTCTTGACGATGGGCATGCTGAAGTATGCTGAGATCCGGAAGCATTGCCCGGCACAGTTCGGCACGTGTGGAGAAGAGATAGAGCAGAATCGTAGACTGGGTTACCTGCTGAAGATGGAGATGCCCCTTCCGTAAGATCAGCGTCGCAGTGCGGCCGTCAATATCGGTCAGCGTGAAGACCTCACGGTGTTTTATCGACTCGGAAACGGGAGCCTGCGAGTTGCGGGAGCTTTTGAGGCTGTACCCAAACATAAACAAAAGTGATGGTACAATGATCCACAAGAAAAACGGTCGCACCTGCACCCTTTGTAAAAACTGCAGGGATTATACCCAAAGAAGACTTGCATGGATAAAAAAGATAAAAAAGCTTTTCGTACCCACGCCCTGAAACGATTGCGCAGTCTGACCCCTGCCCGGGAACGCTATTGTGATCGGGAGGTTCGGCAACAACTGCTGAAACGCATTGTTGACAAAAAAGTACAAACGGTGATGCTTTACATTCCGCTACCGGGTGAGGTGGATCTCCTGCCTCTGATCAAAACACTGCGACGACGACGGGTTACGGTATTGGTACCGTTTATGGAGGGTGAAAGTTTTCGATTGGTACAATATCGTCTGCCACTGCATATCAGGCGGTATGGCGTACGAGAACCAAAGAGATCAAAAAAATACAGAAAAAAACAGATTGATATAGCCATTATCCCGACAGTAGGAATCGATGCGGCCTTGAGGCGTATCGGTTTTGGAAAGGGGATGTACGATCGATTTTTTGCTGCCCACTGCAAGCAGATACGTTGGACAATCTTTGTGCAGCGTACGCTGCAATGGAGCCCCGAAGTGATTACAGATCACTGGGATATCTGTGCTGATGAAATTCTTGTCGGTGCATCACGGTAATTGCACATTATCTGCTGATGAAAATAGGTTCTCGTCCACCTGTAGAGAGGAGACAATATCATGTATACGACATTGATGGCGCTGGGGGCGTTGCTGCTTGGGATGGGAATCGGATTTGCTGTTGCCCGGATCGGTGCGAAAAAAAAATTTGCCTATCTTGAACTGGAAGCCCAGGCCAGAGCCAAAGCAATTGAGAATGAGGCCGATCGGCTTCTGCACGATGCCAAAGTCGAGATAAAAAGCCAGGAGATAGAACTCGAAAAAGGATACGCACAGCGCTATGAGGAGCTCGAGAGACGGGAGCGTGAAATGATCCGTAAAGGGCGCGAGAGTGATGCAGAGAAAGAAAAAGCTCAGCAACTGCGCAACCAGCTCGAGACGCGTCGAGTATATCTCGAAGAGCTCGAAGCGCAGAAACAAGCTGCTATCGAAGAGGCAATCGGCAAGATGGAAAATTTGGCATCCTTAACTGAGCAGGAGGCGCGTGAGTATATCCTCAGACAGGTTGAAGAGCGGAGCAAAAACGAGATCGCTGCTATAATTCGCAAGCAGGAGAAAATTGCTCAGGATGATGCCAAACGCAATGCCAACTATATTCTTGCACAGGCAACAACACGTTATGCCGGCGAGTTTGCCGGTGAGCGTCTCATCAACGTTGTCAATCTTCCCAGCGATGAGCATAAGGGGCGCATCATTGGCAAAGAGGGACGCAACATCAAAAGCCTTGAACAGTTGCTCGGTGTCGATATCATCATCGATGAGACTCCCGGTGTGATCGTGGTCAGCAACTTCAATCTCTACCGTCGCGCCATCGCCACCCGTGTCATCGAAATTCTTGTCGAAGATGGTCGCATCCATCCCGGACGGATTGAAGAGGTGCACAAGCGTGTGCAGGAGGAATTTGAACAGAAGATTTACGAAGAGGGGGAGAACGTTGTGATCGACTTCGGGCTCTTTCCGATGCATGAAGAGCTCATCAAGCTTATCGGTCGTCTCAAATACCGTGCAAGCTATGGCCAGAATGCACTGGCACATACCCTCGAAGTGGCGCGTCTGGCACGGGTCATGGCCGCCGAAATGGATGGGGACGAGAAGTTGGCACTCCGGGCAGGACTGCTGCACGACATCGGCAAAGCGCTGACGCAGGATTTTGGCGGGTCGCACGTCGATCTCGGTGTCGAAGTGTGCCGTCGATACAATGAGCACCCCACCGTTATCAATGCCATCCTCTCCCATCACGGTCATACCGATCCGGACGGAGTAGAGAGTGCTGCCGTGTGTGCGGCCGATGCCCTGAGTGCTGCCCGTCCGGGTGCCCGGCGTGAAGTGCTTGAGAGCTTCACCAAGCGGGTACGCGATATCGAAGCGATCGCTCTGGCTGAGGACGGGGTCGAACAGGCGTATGCCATCAATGCCGGCCGGGAGATCCGTGTTTTTGTCGACGCAGGCAAGGTAAACGACAACCAGGCCGTCTATCTGAGCCATACTATTGCAAAACAGATCGAAGATACGGTACAATATCCGGGTGAAATCAAAGTCAACGTCATCCGTGAAACACGGGCGATCGACTACGCAAGGTAAAACTATGACCCAAACGATCAAGGCGCACATGCGCATGGAAGAGGAGTACGAAGGTCTCAGTCTGGTCTTCGGAGACAACAATGAGCTGAAGCAAAAAATTGTTGATGCAATCGATCACGCCAAAGCGAAGACCGACAAAAAACCCTTCATTTTTGAAAAAATCTCGACCGATCGCCCCGACATTCAGAGTATATACATCGAATTTCATGACGGCTTTCATGCTGAAGCGGGTGATTTTTTCGAGCATGTTCTTCATGAACTCGGGATCAAGTGCGAGGAGGATACAATATGAGGCGTATTCTCTTCGGGGTATTGACGGGGATCAGCTTGCTGCTGGCCGGCAGCAAAGCTCCCGTCGTTGAGTTGCAGACCAATCAGGGGACGATTGTCCTCAGGCTCTTCCCCAAAGCGGCGCCTCTTGCTGTTGAAAATTTCGTCACCCATGCCCGGAACGGCTACTACAACGGAGTGATCTTCCATCGGGTAATCAAAGGATTTATGATCCAGGGGGGTGATCCCACCGCTACCGGACGCGGCGGGGAATCGATCTGGCATAAGGAGTTCAAGAACGAATACGCACCCAATCTGGTTTTTGACCGCCCCTACCTGCTGGCGATGGCCAACCGCGGACCCAATACCAACGGCAGCCAGTTTTTTATCACGGTCGCTCCCACCCCGTGGCTCAACGGCGGCTATACGATTTTTGGTGAAGTGATCAAGGGGCAGGATGTCGTTCGCAAAATCGAACATGCCCGCACCGGACGTGCCGACCGACCGGTGCAGGATCAGAAGATTCTCAAAGCGGTTGTAAAGAATTAGAAATTAGGAATTTTGGTATGCTTTTCTGTGAAAAGCTTTTTTAATGGGGATGCGGCTTTGGCCGCATAGGTGGGACTGAAGTTCCAGCCCTAAAATAGCGTTATATCCCTGCGCGGTGGTACATGACTTTTCAAAGGCATCTCCTTATGAACCTTCAAGCGCTTCGCCAAGAACGCCGCAAGTGGCTCACCTGGAAAAATATCGCACCCCTTCAGCAGGCAATAGCCGCACTCCCTGATCCGGTGGTGACGCAGGTGTATTTGACTGATGCGGTCGGTGTGGAGCTTGATCCTGAGTTCGAGGCGGAGTACGGAGCGCAGATCGAGCAGACAGCGCGTCTCTTGATGCCGTGGCGCAAAGGGCCGTTTCGGATCGGCAACCTCTTCATCGACAGTGAGTGGCAGAGCCAGATCAAGTACAACCTCCTTGCGCCCCATGTCGATCTCCGGGACAAAGTGGTGGGGGACATCGGATGCAACAACGGCTACTATCTGTTTCGGATGCAGACTCATGCTCCGGCCAGACTCATCGGATTTGATCCTTCGGCACACTATTATTCGCAGTTCCAATTTCTCAACCGTTTTCTTCAGGCAGACATTGTTTATGAAATGCTGGGTGTTGAGCATGTTGGGTATTATGAAACGAAGTTTGATACGGTATTCTGTCTCGGGGTACTCTATCATCGCCCCGATCCTGTCGGCACCCTCAAGTCACTCTTCCGAGGGCTCAATCCCGGCGGGGAACTGATCCTTGATACGTTTATGATCGATGGGGAGGAAGAGGTGTGCCTCACGCCGCGCGGACGCTATTCCAAGATCGGCAACGTTTACTTCATTCCGACTGTTTCGGCACTGACCAATTGGTGTCTGAGGGCAGGATTTGAGCATATAGAAGTTCTGGCGATTCGAAAAACCGACTCTTATGAGCAGCGCAGGACGGAATGGATCGCCTCCGAGAGCCTGGAGGACTTTCTCGATCCGAATGATCCGAAAAAAACCGTCGAGGGGTATCCTGCGCCGAAGCGAGTTTATATTCGGGCACGGGCAGCATTGCAGTGATGTGTCCATAATGGTTACAAAAAGGCTGATTTTATTTTTAAATAAGCTTAATTTGGATATAAATGCGCTAAGAAATAAAGGGCTCTGTCACCAAACTGGACAACCAACGGCTCTTTAAATCCCCATTTGAACATTACAGGCAGCCATATGAGAATTTTGACCGTAGGTTTCAATGAAAAATTAGCCGATGATTTTGAGCGTGAAATCGAGCGTTATTTTATCTGCATTGTTGATCATGCACAAAATTTGTACGATGCAACCAATTTTACCGATTTTCGTCATTATGAATTGATTATCATTGTCGATGAGGGGATTAAATTTTCTCTCGAGCGCTATATCAATGATGTCAAAAGAAAGAAGATCGAGACGAAGATTATCATACTTACGGAGTATCCCCAGAATCAGGTGGCGTATTTCTCTCTGAATGTTGATGATGTAATCGTGGATCATTTGAATGAGCCCGATCTTATTGCCGCCCGGGTACTGGCCAATATGCGGAACCTTCATGGTGAAAAGATAGATGTGGGCAAACTCCTGATCGATATTGCAAACAAAAAGATCGAATATGACGACAAGATCGTTTCTCTCAACGGCAAGACATTTGATATTCTTGCCTTTCTTGCTCTGCGCAAACAGCGGGTTTTTTCCAAAGACGAAATTATCAATGCCCTTTGGGAAGAGCCCGAATATGTCAGCGACAACACCGTTGAAGTAGCGATCAACCAGATTCGCAAACGACTCAGAAACATCCTTGGTTTTCAAGTGATCCACACCGTACGACGCCGCGGGTACAAATTTGCGTATTGATTGCGTGCTGTTGATATGAATTTTCCCCGAAGCCTGGCCATCATGACTGTGGCTTCTTCTCTCCTCTTTTCTGCCGGTGCCGGTACCGCCGATGCCAATCTTACCAAAAAACAACGCCTCGAACGAGCTATTGAACACGAAATACAGATGGAAAAAACCTATGCCAAAGAGCAGAAATTTTACGGGCCGGATGAATACGACCTCAAAGCCAAAGAGATCGATCCTGCATCATTGAACGATGTTCAACCTCCTGCACCTGACTATTCTGACAATTACGGAGCGTGCGATACGAAGTGAGCGAGTCAGCCAGTCTGTTTGCTGCCGTGATGAAGATTGATGGATGGCGGAGAGAGGGGGATTCGAACCCCCGGTCCGGGGAGCCCGGACAACAGCTTTCGAGGCTGCCGCATTCAACCGCTCTGCCATCTCTCCGTTTGGGGTGGCATTATACTGCAATTGTGGTTAGAGAACCGTTTTTATTATCGCACCAATACATAGTCAGGATGTTTGATGCTGCAATAGTTGCTTTTTCTATTTTTTAAATGAGGGGACACAAAATGACATACTACGTGACGGGTTTCATGTACTCGACAGACAAAAGGCGTGTCGTACTGATCGAAAAGATCAATCCGGAGTGGCAGAGGGGACATCTGAACGGTCTCGGAGGCAAAATTGAACAGGGTGAGACCCCTGAGATGGCGATGTCCCGGGAGTTTGAGGAGGAGACGGGTGTAGCGTCTGTACCGGAAGCGTGGAGAGTATTTGCAGTAATAAACGGCGGGCAGAAATACAAGGTGTATTTTCTCTATTCGCTGAGTGATGATCTTGTCCATGTCAAGACGGTTGAGGAGGAGAAGGTGGGGGTATACGCGGTGGATGATCTGCCCCATAAGGTGCTGCACAATCTGAGGTGGTTGATCCCGATGAGTCTGGACAGCAAGTTGTCTTTCCACAGCCCAATTGAATTCTCAGAGCAAATGTCGGTTTCACTTGATAGCTCTGGAAGTCACAAGCGCAAGCACCCCTTTCAGGGGTTGGGTATTTTGTCGTCATCGAGTGAAACCTTTGCAGGCGATGATCCAGAAGGGATGATTGACCAACTCAAAAATCATTTCATTGCCCGCGACCATTTTGCCAGAGAATTGGAGTTTCGATTGACGGAGCTCGAAGAGGGGCAGGCGACGGTGATTGCTAAGGCCGGAGACGAACATCTCAACGCGGCCGGGGTGGTTCACGGAGGGTTTCTGTTTGCGCTGGCGGATGTGGCGTTTGCCGCGGCATCCAATGCCCGCAACAACCTTTCACTCGCTATCCACGCCGACATCCTCTATCATCAGGCCGGAATGCCCGGTACCTATATCGCTCGGGCACGTGAGATCAAAGACGGCAGGAAAATCGCCAGTTATCAGGTGACGATCCACACCGGCGATGAGGAATTGGTCGCATCGTTTACGGGGACGGTGTATCGGAAGGGGACGCGTATCGTGGAGGAGGATTCTCCCGGCATCTGAGTAAAACCATAAGGGGATTACTCAAATATCATGTTTAATGATTTCCGGCACGCGAGTAAAATATCCTCTTCAATGAAGCCGAGTTTTTTGACAAGGCGGCTTTCGGAGAGGGAACGCACTTGAAACAGGTCGATGGTGGATGGTTTTTCCAGTCCGTTTTCGGTAGTGGGCTCCAGGATGACCATCCACGGAATCATCCTGTAGTGCTCTTTGAGATCGGTAATGGGGGCGATGACTTTGAGGGGGAGTTTGCCGACGGTGTTGTTGTTGAGGATGAGGCAGGGCGTGTTTTTTTCATCTCGGAACCAAGCGTCGGATCGAGGTTGATCAGCCAGATTTCTCCCTGTTTCACAGGAAATCCTCCCCATCAAGTACCGTGAATGCTGTCAATTCTTCATTGGTCTCGTACTCGTGTGCCATCTGCTCTACGGCACGCTGGAGTTTGAACTTTTCCTGCTGGGCGAGGTAGTCGGCGATTGCTGCGTTGATGATTTCGGATTTGGAACGACCCTCCTCACGCTTGAGCTGATCGAGAGCTGTGTTCATGGTGTGCGGGAGAGAAAACGTGATGCGATTGTACGTAAGGTTCGCCGCTGCTTGCATATGGATTCTCCTTTAGGTGTGATGTGACTATTGTACATCAAAATCTGATGTCTGTAATGCACTCCCTCCCTGCACCGTTCTCTGCACCTGCTCGATCCAGTACGGAAAATAGGCTTGCTCCTCCCGGAGGGTGGTGCCGGATCCGTGACCGGGGTGGATGGGGTAGTCCTCGGTGATTTGCCCGGCTTTCTGGAGGCTGCGGATCATGTCGCTGGCGCTGGACCAGGGGAAATCCCACCGGCCGATGCTGCGGTGGAAGAGGAAATCCCCACTGAACCATTCGCCCCCGATTTCGATGACGGAGTTGCCCGGGGTGTGGCCGGGGAAGTGACGATAACGTACAGGGATGCCGGCGATGTCGAGTGTGGTATCGCCGGAGACACGGACATCGGGGCGTGAGGGCGGGGTACCCTGACCAAATGGATCGTCCATGAGCATAAACGCATCTTCATCGGGAACGTAGAGGGGGATACGGAGTGCCTGCCGGAGGGCTGCGTTGCTCCAGGTGTGGTCAAAATGGCCGTGGGTGTTGAGGATCGCCACGGGATTGTGCACATGCTCAACCACCCACTCCGTTGCCCCGATCCCCGGATCGATGATGAGGGTCTTGTCGTCGAGGGTGACGAGGTAGCAGTTGGTCTGGTAGTCCCCCATGGGGCGGGATTGGATTTTCATGGACAGGCTCCGGGTTTTGCGTTTCAAATCACGAATCACGAATCACGAATCACGAATCACGAATCACGAATTTCGTGTTACGTGTTACGTGTTACGTGTTACGTGTTACGTGTTACGTGTTACGTGTTACGTGTTACGTGTTACGTGTTACGTACTTATGATATGCTTTTCTAAGGATAGCATAACTTTTTGGAGGATAAACTTCCTGCTTCCTACTGCCTACTTAACACTTAACACTTAACACTTAGCACTTCCCACTTCCCACAAAACATTCGCTATAATATTTCCATGAATTTTTATGCCGAATGCCAACGGGCGCTTGAGACGCCGGATATCGAGACCAAATCGGAGATTATTGATGCACTGATCGCCCAGGTAGAATCGGGTGAAACCGTGCCGGAGGGGTTTGTGCCGACGGTGTTCGACCGTCCGTCGTATGCGGATATTGCCGAGGTGGTTTCCCCGCGGGATTTGCCGAGGCGTCGGGATTTTGGGACGCGGGAGGGGTTGGCGACACTGGTGCATTCGATCACGCATATTGAGTTCAGTGCGATCGATCTGGCGCTTGATGCGGTATACCGGTTTCCGCAGATGCCTACGGCGTATCGACTTGACTGGCTTGTGGTAGCGCAGGATGAGGTGCGGCACTTTGGGATGCTTCATGCCGTGTTGGAGCGGCTGAGACATCGGTATGGGGATTGGCCGGTGCACAGCGGGTTGTTTGAGATGAGCATGAAGACTGCCGGAGATGTGCTCGACCGGATGGCGGTGATCCCCCGCTACTTCGAGGCGGGCGGGCTCGATGTCAACCCTCGGATCGTTGCCAGACTTCAGCCGCACCGGGACAATTCTGACGTGAAGGAGGTGATTGAAGCTTTGGGGGTGATTGAAACAGAGGAGATTGATCATGTCCGTAAAGGAAACCGCTGGTTTCGGTGGCTCTGTTCCGAGCGTGTGCTGGAGATCTCCGAGACGTTTTTGTCTATTCTCGATCGATACAATCTCCGCAGCCGCCAGCGTCCGCAGATGAATATCACTGCCCGCAGAGAAGCGGGATTTGCATGCGAAGAATTGCTGCAATTGGGTGCTCCGGAATGCAACTAATCAGACTATTTAATTTCTGATAGTACTTTTATGCTACAATCTGTAAACGAATCATTGTCAGGAAGTACTATGTCCATCAAAATACCTTTCCATAAAACAGCCATTCCATCATCGTTGCTTCCAGCCCTTCAGGCTGGGATCGAAGCAAAAACGTTTTCTGCCTCAGAAGCTCTGGAGGCACGTGCTGCCAAATACTATGATATGCCATATGCATTGGCTACCTCAAGCTCAACGTCAGCTTTGCATTTGGCGATGTGTGCACTCAATCTTAAACGGGGCGACAAAGTGCTCTGTGCGATAAACAGTTTTGTTGATATTCCTGAAGTGGTACGCCATTTTGATTCTGAGCCGGTTTTTGTCGATACGTTGCCGGGAAGCTATGCAATTGATCCTGAGAAACTTAAGACAATTGCCGAAAAGATCCAAAGCAAGAAACTTCGTGCCGTTATCGTCAGTCACCCCGGCGGTTACCACGCACCCATGGAGGCGATTCGTGAAGTTGCAGATGCCCATGGATTGAAAGTGATCGAGGATGCAACTGAGCGGGTTGGAGCCAAAGATACGGGGCAATGGAGCGATATGGCCGTGATTGGTTTTGGCTCGAAGGTGGACAACACAATCGATGGTGGGATTCTGCTGACACATACAGAAAAATACTATCAGCGCGGCAAACTCCTGCGCAACCACGGTATGGTATATACTTCCGAGGAGACAACATACCTTTATGACGTACTGGATATCGGCTGCCAATATCGGATGCAGGAATTCAACGCTCTATATGCTCAGGCTCTTTTCGAGGAGACCCAGACAATTGTGGCACGTCGCAGATCCATTGCCGAGGCCTATTTTCGTGAACTTAAATCGGTACAGAATGTCACGCTTCCTCCGCAGATGAAGGATCATCTTTATACGCAATTCACTATTGAGATCAGCACCAACAGGGACGGTTTTGCCCGCAAACTCAAAGAAGCCGGTATCGAAGTAGGACTGCAGTATATTCCCTTCAATTTTACCCAGTACTATAAAGAAAAATATCATCTGAAAGTTTTTGATTTTCCAGCAGCACTTGAAGCCTATCAGAAGATGATGTCGTTGCCGATCTATCCGCAGATGAGCGACGCGGAAGTCGCTTATGTGTGTGAAACGATCCGTACCATTGCCAAATCTCACCGATAGTTGGGTAAAATAAACAAAAAATTCGCTCCGTTTTCCCGGAGTGTCCGCTTCCAAGGAACTCCATGCAAGAGAAAGTCAAAATCGTTCAAACCCTCCTCGAGGCACTTCCCTATATCAAAAAATTCAGCGGAGACATTGTTGTTGTCAAATATGGCGGTTCGGCACAGAGCAGTGACGAGCTCAAAGCAAAATTTGCCCAGGATATCGTCATGCTCCAGGCAGTAGGGATGAAGCCTGTTGTCGTTCATGGCGGGGGCAAAAACATCAGCGGTTTGCTTGAGGATCTCGGAATCGAGAGCCGCTTTGTTGATGGGCAGCGGGTAACAACCAGGGAGGCAATGCGGATCGTTGAAATGGTGCTCAGCGGCGAGATCAACAAGGAGATTGTTGCTTTGCTCAACTCTCAAGGGGCTCGCGCAATCGGTATTTCCGGCAAGGATGCCAACTTCCTTGAGGCTCACGCCAAAGATACCGGAGAATTTGGTTTTACCGGCATCATCCAGCAGGTTAATCCCGAAATTGTCCACAAAATGCTGGATGATAGCTTTGTTCCGGTAATTGCTCCCATTGCCAGCGGCGGCACAGCAGGCCATCCGGGCTACAACATCAACGCCGACCTCGCGGCCAGCAGGATCGCGGTTGCTCTCGATGCCCGCAAGATAGTTTTTCTCACCGATACCCCGGGTGTTTTGGATAAATCGGGTGCACTGATCGCCAGTCTCAGTATGGATGATGCCAGAGAGCGCAAGGAAGATGGCACGATCACAGGGGGAATGGTTCCCAAGGTTGATGCATGCATCGAAGCAGTTCGTGGAAATGTTAAAAAAGCCCATATTATCGATGGTCGTATTGAACATTCACTTCTGCTTGAAATCCTGACAAATACGGGAATCGGTACGTGTATCGAACTCTGACCCGATAGTTTCGGATCCTTCTATCAGGCGATTGGGCTTGTTTTTTGCTATAATTATCCACAAATTTTATCACAAGGCGATCGTGTATGCAGTTTGTCCAAACACGCGGAAACGACAAGAACCGTCCTGAAGCGGTGAGTTTTTCCAGCGCTCTTTTGAATCCGAATGCCAGCTTCGGCGGGCTGTATGTCCCCGAGACATTGCCCGACATGGGGATAGTTTTCCTGTCCGAATACCTTAACAGCGACTACAAACATCTTGCATTTGATCTGCTGCAAAAATTTGAGATAGATATTGATGATGATCTTCTCTGGGAAGCTCTTGACCGCTATGATCACTTTGACAACTCCAACAATCCTGTTCCGGTTGTCAAAATCGAAGAGGATGTCTGGGTCAGCGAACTCTATCACGGTCCGACACGTGCATTCAAAGATATGGCACTGCAGCCGTTCGGGGTAATCCTCTCTGCATTGGCGCGGCAGCATAATGAAGAATACCTCATCATGGCAGCAACCAGCGGCGACACTGGCCCGGCGACACTCGAAACATTCAAAAACAAACCCAATGTTCAGGTTGCCTGTCTCTACCCCGACGGCGGTACCAGTGATGTGCAGCGGCTGCAGATGGTGACAGAAGAGGCGGATAATCTCAAAGTCATTGGTATTCACGGCAATTTTGACGATGCGCAGCAGGCGCTTAAATCCCTGCTTGGTTCTGAGATATTCCGGGAAGAACTGGCCGGGAAGGGAATTCGGCTCTCTGCAGCCAACTCTGTCAATTTTGGTCGCATTATTTTCCAGATCATTTATCATGTCCACAGTTATCTTGAATTGGTACGTACCGGTGAGATAGGATTGGGGGATGAAGTGTATCTTGTCGTTCCCAGCGGCAATTTCGGTAATGCCCTGGGGGCGTATTATGCTAAAAAAGCCGGATTGCCGATCCGCAAAATCCTTATTGCTTCCAATGTCAACAACATTTTGACTGACTTGATCCGAACCGGTGTTTATGACATTCGTGATCGCCGACTTATCCTGACAGAATCACCGGCAATGGATATTCTCAAAAGTTCCAATGTTGAGCGGGTTCTTTTTGATAAATTTGGTTCGGAGCGCACCCGCGAGCTGATGGAGACACTCAACGAGACAGGAGTGTACCGTCTGAGTGCAGAAGAGACCCGGGTTTTGCAGGAAGATTTTGCTGCATCATACTGTACCGATGCCGAGGGGGAAGCCTTCATTGCAGAATACATTGAAAAAGGCTATCTCATGGATCCCCATACGGCTACTTGCATCAAGGCATACCGTACGCTACGGGAAGAGCCGATTCCTGCGATCCTGTATTCGACGGCTGAGTGGACAAAATTCAGTACCACTGTTGCCAAAGCAATGGGTCTGGATGTTCACGGAGACAAAGAAGCGCTCAATGCAATCAGTGCACATTTGAATGTTCCTGTTCCCGGACAGATACATGCACTATTCGACAAAAGGATTGTTCACAGTACTGTTGTAGAAAAAACACATATCAAAGAGGAGATGCTGACCTTTCTTTAGGTTGTACTTGTCCCTATGAAACGAAATATACTTATTGCGGCTTTTTTGGTTGTTTTGGCTCTCGGAGTGGTTTTGTCATTCAAGAGATCCAGCTATCCTGAAAATTCCTCCGGAGAGATCAGGCACTTTAAACATGCCAGAATTGATGAGGTTATCCGCTTTAAAAACGGCGAAACAGTCGAAGAATATTTCGACCGTCACATTCATGCTCCCAACCGACCTGAATTGCGTTTGAGTATCCAGGGTATTTCGGAGGAGAACCGCTCATCTTCTCCTGAATATCTTGAGGGGATGCTTCTGACTCATCGTGTGCAATCGGGGGAAACTCTGGAGCAGTTGGCTGAGCACTACCGGGTGACACCTTATCAGATACGCAAACGCAACAATTTGTCATCCTGTGACGTTTTGAAAGAGGGGCAGGTGCTTCAGATTGTTCCGGGAGAGAAGCCAGCATACCGCATCCGTCCCGGAGATGATCTGGCGAAGATTGGCAAGCTTTTTAATGTAGAACCTCAGAGGATCATGCGTCTGAACCATCTCGAGAGCGAACAGGCGATTTGGGCAGGTCAGAAGCTCATTATGCCTCTTCCTCAACAAAAGATCGACACCATCATGGAAACCGCCGACAGACAAAAACAAGAAGAAATCCAAAGAAAAAAACGGTACGAGCGAGAACTTCTGGCTCGATTGACTCGTCAAAAACTGGCTCGGCAGCGGCGGGAGGCAAAAGCTCGAGCCAGAGAAGAAAAAGCAAGAAAAACCAAAGCAAGAAAAGAAAAAAAGGCACGTCTCGAACGGGCGCAGAGGGTCTTTAAGTATGCCGGATCCAAAAAATTCAAACACAAAATTCGTGTTTCAGCAACCGCTTATACTTCCCATCGCAGCCAAACCGACAGTACTCCGTTCATCGCAGCATGGAACAACCGTATCCGTCCCGGAATGAAGATCATTGCCGTTTCTCCTGATCTGATCCGAAAATATGGCATCACCAACGGCGTTCGGGTTAAGATTGCCGGTCTGCCCGGCACGTACGTTGTCCGGGACAAAATGAACAAGCGCCTCCACAATCACATCGATATTTATATGGGCACTGACCGACGCAGAGCACTCAGGTGGGGACGCCGGCGGGTGGTGATGTATTGGTGATTGGCGATTGGTGGATGGTAGATGGTAGATGGTGGATGGTAATTGGTAATTGGTAATTGGTGTATTGGTGTATTGGGGATGCGACTTCAGTCGCATTTGGTGGGGCTGAAGCCCCAGCCCCTTTTGGTTTTTTCGGTGATTTGACCTGAGGGCAGATACGGGATCTGCCCC
>JALVQH010000157.1 GCA_027031505.1 Campylobacteraceae bacterium
ACATTCGGCGATCTGGACGATCCGGAGAGTGAGATCAGCATCCTGCTTAGAACCCGGGAGCACTTCAGCCTCAAGTCGCATCTGGGTACCCATCCCAAACTGTTCTACCTGACATAAGGAGGAAGGTATGAGTATAAAAGAATTTATCACATCCATTCCTGTCAACAAGGTCGGGATCAAGGACATTCTCGGTTTTGAGAAGAGCCCGGCCAATCTGCTGGTGGCGGCTCTGACGCTGCTGTTCCTTGCGTTCTTTGTGATCGGTGTAGGGATTTATCTCGTTCACGGTCACCACGCGTACGGTGTGACACGCCAGCACCCCTGGGGCTTGTTGATTGCGGTGTACATTTTCTTCGTCGTCAGCTCCACCGGGCTGTGCATCGTCGGTTCGCTCGGCGATGTGTTCGGGTTCAAGGACTACGAAATGATCTCCAAGCGGGCGATTTTCGGCTCGATCGTGACCATCCTTGGTGGGTTTGCCGTCATCGCATTTGAGATCGGCCATCCGTTCCGGATGATGATCTACAACGTCGTCAGCCCCGGGCTTACGTCGGCCATCTGGTGGATGGGTACCCTGTACGGGCTCTACCTGACTTTCATGATCATCGAGTTTGTTTTCCTGCTCAAAGGTGACATGAAGAAGGCCAAAGCATTTGGTCTCACCGGTCTGCTGGTTGGTCTGGCGGCACACTCCAACCTCGGATCGGTTTTTGGCTTCCTCAATGCCCGCCCGATCTCCAATGGAGTGTATTATCCCACGTATTTCATCCTCACGGCATTTATTACGGGGATTTTCATCGCCTTCATCATGATGGGATTCCGCTACAAGCTCAATTTCCCCGAAGAGATCAAGAAAATGCTTCAGGGATTTGCTAAAATCCAGGGTCTGCTGGTTTCGATCCTGATTTTCTTTGTGTCATGGAAACTGTTGACCGACATGTACGGCGGCATGCCCAACCGTGCAGACGTAGCGCACCATATCCTCGGCTCGTGGACGTTCTGGGCGGAAGTGATCCTCGTGATGCTGATCCCGCTGCTGGTGGTACTCAAGGACTACGGCCGCTCTCCGGTGCTGATGTTCTGGGTGTCACTCAGCGGGATGGTGGGGATTTTCTTCATGCGCTACAATCTCGTGCACGATACCCAGCTCAAGCCGCTTCAGATGATGAAAACCCGCGAATACATGCTGCCGCCTGAGTGGGTGCACTACTTCCCGAGCACTACGGAGATGATGATCTCTCTCGGGGGTCTTGGGATTGTACTGCTGCTCTACTATGTAGGGACAAAAGTCTTTAATCTTGATGCCGACGCGCATTGAAAGGAGAACCAATGAAACGAACCATAATCCGTGCCGCACTGGCACTGATGATCGGAGTCGGAGTCGCCGCTACCGTCGCTTCGGCTGATCCGATCAAAGGGGAAAAAGTCCTCAATCGTGCTATTCATGATGACTGCAGTCTTCCGGCATCCCGTGTGGCCATGCAACACTCGGTAGATGAATGGGAGGCGATCGTCAAAGCAGGACAGATGGAAGCGGAGGTCGCCAAACTTTGCGGCCGCAAATCTGCTATCAAGCCTTTCCGCCCCAAATACAGCAAATATGTTGTTGAATACCTGGAGCACTACGCCAACGACAGTGGTGCGATTC
>JALVQH010000158.1 GCA_027031505.1 Campylobacteraceae bacterium
TATAGGAGCAGGGGCTTTAGCCCCGTTAACCATTTTATGGAGGTTCGTTATACGGGACTGAAGTCCCTGCTCCAATATTCTCGAGTTCTTTCGCAGTCTCGGGATGTGGAACCAGAACAAACTGTATCCTCTTAAACCCTGATGTCCGATACTTTATCACCGCACCCATGCAAAACAGACCATATTGTAGTAACTGTGCAAAAAGATCACCGGAAAGATCGAACCATACCTCTCTTTGAAATACCCAAACAGCAGCGAAGGAAAGAAGACGAGCAGCGCCCACACGGGAGTGTGGTGCACCAAATGTATCAGCGCAAAGAGCAGCGAAGTGACTGCATTGGCAGCCGAAAGCAGCTGAGGCACAAGGTACTTGCCCTCAGTTTTTTTCCGCAAATACTCCTGCACAAGTCCGCGAAAAGTCAGCTCTTCAATAACAGGATAAAAGAGAATGAGCAGCGCAAAAGCACGGATATCACCTAAAAACCAAAAAAGATTTGGGGTTTTTTGACCAAAAAGTATCCCATAGAGCAGACACAAAAACGGCGCGCCAGCTATGGCGACGCCGTATGCCAAATGACGACCGTACCGAAGGGGCTGCATTTACCCAAGAGAACGGCGGCGAAGCGGATAGACAATAGAGGCTATCAGCATCAAAAAGATCATCAGGTCAAAATCATTGCTCCTGGGATTGTAGCTGCATCCTCCACCAAAGCCAAAAGGATTCCACTCAGTGTTGCTGTCGCCATTGTTATCGCCGGATCCCCCTCGTGCGCTGTCCACAGTATCCGTACCGCCAGTGGTGACATGTATCTGACCTCCATCACCGGTCATATCGCCATCATCGTTGCCTGCGGCAGTGTTGTCTTCCGGTGTTTCTCCGGCGTATACATGTATCTCGGCGATTGTCACCACATAGTCCCCGTAGCCGTTTTGGGCATTCCCTTCGAGTCCAATTCGGATATAGCGCCCTATGGTTTCGGGAGGCAACGCGAAGGTGAGCGTGGCGCCATCATCGGCATGGGAGATGCTCCGGCTCCAAAGCACCTTTTGCCTCTCATCGAGTACCTTGACAACACATCCATTGAGCCGGCTGCCGTAGTTGGTGCGATTAACTATCACGATCCTGCCGATACTGTAACGCGCATCAAGCAGCAGCTGCCAGTAGTTGCCATGGGTCGTCAGATCGGTGTGGGTGAAGGTGTCGGTATCTCCATCGATCGCTTTGGCGGCGCTGTAGGTGCTGTTGTTGTAGAGGGTGGTCGATTGACTCGCCTCTCCGCGGGCAGTGATTTCGGTGCCTTCGGGAACCGAGACCACTTTGCCGGCGTTGGGAAGGTAGGTGATCTCGATGGAGCGCCATGTACCGGTGGTTTGGTTCGTATCTTCTGCATATTCCGTGACCGTACCGCCGAAATTGTCTTCGGTATAGAGTTTGATCGTGTACCCTGCTGGTACCCGGATGGAGCCGAGGGTGTCGAGGCCGTAGGCTTGGAGCATCTTGTGGGTGTATTTCCCGGTGGCCAGGCGGGTGCAGGTGCCGTGGTAGCTGGGATCGGCATAGATCTTCGTCCAGTTGTGATCGGCATACTTCTGCATCAAGACGATCGCATTCCATATAGCAAGAGAGCTGGGGACGGTCGCTTCGGACATCGGGTAGTTCCCGTCGGTGCCTCTGGCTTTGGGGAAGCCGTTTTCGGTGGTGACGGAGAGCCCCATGTGGCGACCGATGGTGTGAGGCGAAGACCATCCGTAGTTCATGAAGCGGGTGCCGACCCCCTGCATCAGGGAGGCGGCATAGGGGTTGGCGCCCCAGTACCAGTCGAGGGCTCTCTGAGCAAGCAGCATCCCCTGCCCGAACGCATCGCCAAAGTGTTCATAAAGCTGCGTCGATGCCGCCATATATTCCCAGATCAGCCACGCGTCCACCCCGTCTCCATTGGGCTTGGTGCGTCGTTTGCTGTAATTGCCGAACGGTCCGCCGAGCAGCGTATCGGAGACCACCTGGGTCTCATAGAAATAGGTCGCCAGATCTTTGATATGGGCTTTGGCATCGGGGGACGCATCGTCGTAGTACCGCAGCATCGCCTCGAGGGCAAAGATGGCATTGACATGGTATTGCCCGGCAAAGGGGTGATTGGGGTCTTTGTTCATCCAGCCGTTGTAAGCGAAGTGCCCCGAGAGGATCTCCGCTTCGACGGCTGCTTTGTACTGTGGATCCCGGGTTGCCTCGTAGAGGTTGACCGCCAGCATCAGGTAGGCTTCGCGCCACATGGTGCGCTGATTGCCCACATACCCTGCAAGCTGCGTGCCGTCGTGCAGGATCCCTTCCTTGGGAACCGCCCAGCTCTGCTTGTCATCTTTGGCGTTTTGCATGTAGGTCCAGGTTTTGGCAAGAGCCTCTTTGATTCTGTCTGCCAGTGCGGTATCTCTCTTCTCGACAATAGGCAGCACCGCCGCCAGTCCCATCCCCAGCGCTGCGGTCGTCCCGCTCCAGTGCTGCTGATCCATGTAGCCCATGCGCCACTGTCCGTCGCTCTCCTGACGCTCCAGCATCGGACGTACCCCGTAGAGGATCTCGTCGTAGATACGGTCGTGGAGCATGGCATCGTCGGTGTGGCGGTAGAGACGGGCTAACTCGTCGAGCATCTGCCCATCAATGGCATAGTTGTGGGCGAAGGTGTCGGTGTCGTCCCAGCCGCCGTCAAGGCATCCATCCGCTTCGTCACGGTTGGCCGTTTCGGAAAGGTTTTCATAGGTGTTTCCGTTGCGATTGTCGTCCCGGATGTCCCGCCACATCCAGTGGGGGAAGGTGTTGACGTTGTGGCTGCTGTCGGTGTTTTGTTTCCAGTCCCAGTTGTGAAGCGAGACGAGCCAGTCGTACGCCCGGGGCCACCAGCTTGTCAGCCGCCCCCACTGCGTCACGAAACCAAAATGCGGATCAAAGATCTCTTTGAGGTCAAACCGGTCGCTGCCGCCCTGGCGAAAAGGGTGAAGCAACGCATCGTTGCGGATCAGCACTTCCGCCTCTTTGTCGTTGCAGGTGACTTTGTAGTCCCCTTCGTGTTCCAAGGCAGGGATGTTGAGATTGAGGATGTAGTAGGTGTGCCCGCTCCAGTATCGACCCCATTCGATCGCCTTGCCGGTGTAGAGCAGGTTGCCATTGGCATCGGTGATCGTATAGTTCGGCGGGGTCGAGAGTGCGTTGGCTACCCCCAGTACGGCGATTTTGTTGGCTTTGGGCGTCCATCCGCTCTGCGGAACACTCAGGGCGATATCGGGGATCTCCGTTTCGGTCGGATCGATACGCCACAGGTATCTTCGGTCATTTTTGGGCGGCTGCGCCACAGCCGCGGTGGTCGGAAAGGATTGGTTCTTGTCGGCATCAAACCCCCGATCGGGCTGACGCAGGTTCAGCGCCGTATCGGGATCAATGGAGTCAAAAAGATACCCCCCAGTCGCCTTGTTACGGATGTAGTAAAATCCATAATCGCGCCCGTCCGCCGTCGTATGCGGGACAAACTCCCACAACTGCTTCTGCGTATCGGATGCGTTGAGATTCAGCGGCTTTCCCGGTCGGTCGGGGGCGGAAAAGTATTTGCCAAATGCCGAAGCGATTCTGTAGTAAGTCTTGCCCCCTCTTGATACGGGAGTCAGGTGGATCTGGTGGGTATTCTGGTTGTACCATCCGTCAAGCTGCGGCGACAGCAACTGATACTGCTTGAGCATCTCGCCGTTGAACTGATCCTGAATATGGTAGATGGCACCCTGCCGATAGACAAAATCCCTGGCGCCCATTCCAGTCAACGCCAGCACAAGCATGATGACCGATCGCAAAATTGTCAGCAGGAGTGTTTTCATGGAATGATCCTTTTTATGCACAAATAAAGCGAATAAAGCAAATAAAGGGGTCAGGTGATAATGATAACTCATTCCCTGCTCCTTCTAATGACACCTTTTATCGCTGGCTGTGATATGCCCAGTACTTTAGCAATGCTATGCTGAGAGTAGCCTTGTTTGATCATTTGAGCATCTTCATATTAAATTATCATTATCACCCCTTAGCTCCAAAATACTCTATCCACCATTCACCATTCACCAATTACCAATTACCAACTACCATCAACCAATTACCAAACCTTCGCTATACTAACCCCATGAAAATCGACCTCCACAACCACACCGCCCGCTGCAACCACGCCACCGGCACCATTGACCAATACATTGAACGCGCCATTGAGCTTGACATTGATATTTACGGCTTCAGCGAACATGCGCCGATGGATTTCGATGAGAGGTATCGGGTTTCGTTTGAGGATATGGGTGATTATGAAGCCGATGTCCTCAGGGCACGGGAGCGCTACCGGAACCGCATCGACATCCGGCTGGGATATGAGGTGGACTGGCTCCCCGGACACATGGATGACCGCGTACTGAAAGCCGATGTGGATTTTCTGGTCGGCTCGGTGCATTTCCTTGAGAAATGGGGCTTTGACAACCCCGAATTTATCGGTGGATGGGAAGCACGGGACATTGACACGGTGTGGCGGGACTATTTTGCAGCGGTAGAAGCAATGGCCGAGTCGGGTCGGTTTGACATCGTGGGACACCTCGATCTGATCAAACTGTTCAAACACTACCCCACTACCGATATCCGTACCCTCGCCCGCCCCGCGCTCGAGGCGATCGCCCGATCGGGTATGGTGCTCGAGATCAACACCGCCGGACTGCGCAAGCCGATCGCCGAGATCTACCCTTCCCGCACGCTGCTTGAAGAGGCATTTGCTCTCCACATCCCCGTAACCTTTGGCTCTGACGCCCATGCGGTCACACAGGTGGGTGCCGGCAGAGACCTTGCAACGGCACTTGCCCGATCGGTCGGATACACCGAAGCTGCTACTTTTCATCGGCGGAAAAAGCAAATGATGAAATTTTAATCATCCTCCATAGAGCATCTTCAATCAAGAGTGGCTATAATACCTCATACTTTTTTTCAGGAGAAGACCATATGGGTACATTTGTCAACAACCTCACCGAGTTTAACGCTTATTGTGACGAAAACGAAGTAGAATTCGTCGATTTCCGTTTCACCGATATCAAAGGGGCATGGCACCATATCAGTTATCGCCGCAGTGCTGTCGATGACGCCATGCTCGAAAACGGTATCCCGTTTGATGGTTCCTCCATTGAGAGCTGGCAGCCGATCAACCAGTCAGATATGCTCCTCAAACCCGATGTCCCGACGGCGTTCATGGATCCGTTTACCGCCGATCCTACCGTGATCGTCATCTGCGATGT
>JALVQH010000159.1:0-4912 GCA_027031505.1 Campylobacteraceae bacterium
TTGTCACCGGCAGCAGAGCTGGTGAGGATTGAGCGCACCTGTCCGACATAAATCTCGGATTCTTTATTGTTAGTGCACAGCACCGAAGGCTCACTCAGTATCTGGGCTGCGCCGTGCGCCTTATACAGGTTAATGGTTGCGCCGAGTGCCAGGAATTTTCCCAGCACACCGAGGCTGAGCGGAAGAGAGTTTGCCAATGTTTTGACACCGGGGATTTTTGTCAAACCGTACGGCTTCATGGTTTGCGCGATTCGGGTAGGAAGGGAAATACTGTTGCCATATTCCATGCCGACATTTTCAGCACGTTTGACATCTATCTCCACAATGCGTGCGGCGATATACACCTGCGGTTTCTCAACATCGATGCGGTTGACAACGTCGCGAATGTTTTTGATCTGATCACCCGTGGCGAGGACGATGAGTGCATTCCGTTCGGCATCACCGACCACCATCGCCTTTTTGGCTCTTTGTCCCTTTTTGGCTGTGCGGACACTCATGTTGTTCATCTGGCTGACAAGTTTGCTCAGGATCTTCTCCATATCTTCGACGTTGGAGTTTTTCAGCGGAATGACATACATCTTCTGCTCCACACTCTGGCCGGGCATGTCGAGCTCCTTGATATACGCGATCATCCGGTCGACGTTCTCCTTTTTGCCTACGAGGATGATGGAGTTGGTCGCTTCATCTTTGAAGACATCAACCTTTTCGCTGACAACGGTTTGGGGGAAGAGCTTCTTGGCCATACCCGATGCGTTGGTGAAAATATCCTTGACACTGGCGTTTTTAAGATGGATAATGGCGGAGCCCTTCTGTCCGGCATGTTCCAGCGAATCGATCAGTTTCTTGATCGCCTGGAGGGTGCGGGGATAGGCCGTGACGGCAAGAACATTGTTGTTCTTGAACGAGACCACTTTGGCATTTTTGTGCAAAAGCGGACGGATTTTGGCACGAATCACGGCTGCATTGGACGTTTTGAGAGGAAAAAGAACCGTTTTCATTGTCCCACCCGAAACGTCTTTGCTGACATCAAGTCCCTGACCGGCGGCTTCAGAAGCTTTGACCACTTCCATAAAATCCCCCTTGTTGACCAGAGCATACCCCTTGCTCGCAAGGATGGAATTGGCAAGAGAGAGGAGCGAAGAGGTTTTGATGGGTTCTGTGGCAATGAAGTTGATTTTCCCCTTGAGATCGCCGTTGATGAGGACGTTTTTCTTGAGAATTTTTCCCACCATGGTGACGAAATCCTTGACGCCCATATTGCGGATATTGACATTGACCGTCTCTTCCGCAGCAAGGTTCAAAGTTGCCGCCAGCAGTGTGACAAGAATCAACTTGAATAATTTATTTGACTTCATATTTCAACTCCTGTTCTTCGTGATTGCGTTCGACGGTGATGCTCAAATCGTCGATGGTGTCGGCTGAGCGGAGCATACGCATGGGGGTAGCATAGTCCACAATCGGCTCACCGTTAATGGACTTGATGATATCTCCACGCTTCAGCCCCAGCTTGGCAAACGGGCTGCCCCGTCGAACAAACCGCACCTTGAACCCGTCCAGCTTGCCGTTGCTTTTGACCTCATACAAGCCGATGTTTTTCCAAATCTTATCGGGATTTTCCGTGTACTCCTGGATCAGCGACCGGTCGATCACGGTGGTATCCCCCTCGGTATGGATGGGGGCTTTGTTCTCCTTTTCCTTTTGCATGGTTTGCGGAGTGGTGATCGTACGAATGGCTGAGTGTCTCGAGGCTGCGGAACGTTTCTCCTCGAAAAGCTTCAGAACCAATATCGAATCCCCCTTCTCGAAACGGGCAGCAGTGGCGTTGGCATCTTTGAGTCTGTACCCTTGTACCGTACCCCCTTTGGGACCGTTGGTAAGAACAAAACTCTTCATACCCCGCACCAGCGTAACAACGGCATGGGGAGCGCTGCTGTAAATACCGATGAGTTTGTAGCCGGACAGAGAGCTCCGGGAAGATACTGCAGACTTATGTGCTGCTTTTCTGGGTAGTTTCTGTTGAACGTCCGAAGCAAGACGCAGAGGGTAGCGAAGGGTATGCCGCAGGGAGATCCCCGTGTGCTCGACCCCCTGCACCGGCAGAGGAACCAGCCATCCCGCCGCAACCCAGAAAAGTTTGACGAGTGCAACCGCTCCCAAAAAGGCCGCAACCCACCCAGGGAATCCGGGGTTAGAATTTTCTTTCATAGATCCACCCCCCTTTGGTATGCTTGAGATAACGCTTGAGCGGACTGCGGTCAGGCAGTTTTCCCAACTTTAACGAGAGTGCACGGTCTTTAAGGTCAACCGTTCCGCTTCCTGTCATCTTTGGGTCGGCAAGGTCTCCCCGGACATGCAGCGGATCCATGACGGTATAAGCAAGTGCAAGAGTTTGCACAGAAGGAGGGACGAAGTTTCTAAGCGACGGATCAAAAACGAGCCCGTCGACCTCCATGCGTGAATAGAAAAGCAGCGACCAGAGCGAAACCGACCGGGCAGTTGCAACCGGAATGCCCTTGACATAAAAAGTTGGGTGTTCAAGCTTCAGACCGATCGGTGTAGTCTGAATGCGTTCCCCCGATATAACAATGTCCTGTGCTGCCAAACGCTTTTCAAGCAGATAATACAGTTCTGTCTTGGGGGCGAGCAGGAGAACCAGAAACGGCAAAAGGATAAGAACCAAAAGTATTTTCTTTACCATCGGCACTGACACTCCATAGTATAAGTATCGCCGCTGCGATCAATCTTCAGCGTTTCAATACGCACCGGCAATGAAGCAATCTGAGTGGCAACCTTGTTAAGTTCCCGGGGAGCCAGTTTGACAAAACGAGTCGAGAGCTTTTGTTTCCCCAATGCAAATGTCTGCACTTTGGCTGTCGGAAGTGTGTCACGCAGAGCAGAAACTTTCTTCTTGAGACCTTGGGTGGACCAGACTTTTTTGAGTGTTTTTGTTTCGGTAATCTGTCGGGAAGCCGTTGCCATCCGGGTTAAGGAGGCCTCAAGCCAGGCCTGGCTGTTGTGCTGATAAAGATACCCCGCAAGAGCGAAAAGCAGCGCACCGGCTATTGCCAATTCGTTTACATATTTGCGTATCATTGGAACGCCTCCGAAACTTCGAGCCGTTTTCCGTTGAGGCGGCTGTTTTTCAGGGGTTTCTTTTTGAGCAGGTTTCTGAGTGCCTGGTGAACCTCGGGTGTATCGGGCACAAAAAGGGTCGCTTTGTACCCCCGGGTATCCACCGCAAGGGTATCGAGCTTGATCTCCTTGCCGGTCAGGCGACTGACCGCCTTGATCCCGTCACGGATTTTGCGCTGGAGCGTATTGGTGGCGCTGTATTTTTTCCAGGCAGCTTCACGGGTGTAGGAGCTGCGGAGAGACGGGTTGGCATCGAGCAGATGTTCGTACCGGACTTCAGCCGCATCAACTGCCCGGTGGTAGCGATACCCCTCTGCAAACCAGATGAACCCGAGTGCGCTCAGCACGCCGGCCAACATGATGGTCTGACGAAGATCAAAATAGCTGTCGTAACTTCGTTTGAAGGTGAAGCCTTTTTCGGGACGGAACGCCTCATCAAATGTTCTCAGTTGTTTCGAGCCGTCGAGAAAGCGAACCGGGACAATCGTTGCGGTATCGTTGACCCGTGTCAACACCATCTGGTCATCCAGCACAAGAGGCACATCCAGTTTTTCCCGAATCTGCTCCGCAAAATAAAGGCGCCCTACCCGATCAATCGAACCGCCCCGGCTGTGAAGAAATTCGGAGATCTCCTTCAGGCTGTATGCCACGAAAACCCAGCTCCCCCCTTCCTGGAAGGCCTCATAAGTGAAATCCCCTTCCCCGATCAATTCTCCAAGGATTGAAGGGGCAAGCTTTTTGGCCTGGTAGGCATACTTGATGGGGAGTTCTTCGCGCTTGAGCACATAAAACTGCGGCGTAAGCATCAGGTCATAACGGGACAAATCGGGCCACATCCTGATTTCCCGGTAGAGGAGCAACAATGGAGCCTTAGTGTCCCAGAAACTCAAAACGATCTACCCTTTTGTTAATGTAGGTGAAGCGAAAAGCATATTGCCCGTCGCGAAACCCGTAATTGACGCTGCACTGCATCGCATCCACCGGTTGTTTTTTGGAAAAAACCTCACGGGGCGGTTTCAGGTCATACCATGATGTATTCAGCCCGTTGTTCTCAAGAAACGTTTTGAGCGAATCCCCCATGGCAAAACCGTCTTCTCCCTGAACCAGACGCAAATCGATATCGAAAATTTCCGCCAGCACTTCGGGGCGGATAAAATTCGAATCGATTTTCCCGAGGTCGGTTCCAAAAGCAAAATAGGTCTTCCAGGGAACCGTATATACCTTCGAATCGTCCGCTTCATACCGGTACGTATCCAGTATGGACTGAAATTCACGTAAAGAGATTGTACCTTTTTTTTTATTAATATTACTTAGTATATTAAACCGAATCCGTTTTTTTTGCTTTATAGCCTCTATGATTTTATCGTGCAGCAGAGCGGGGTCTTTGAGGTTGACTTTGTCTGTGAGTGCCTCGAAAATCTTTTCAGCAATCTCAAAATGGGTTTGGCGGTTGCGAATACCATCCATCCCGATCCAGGCGATGTTGGGGCGATCAGCAACAGGGGAACAATGGATCATCGCGCCAAATTCCCCATTCTCTGCCGCGACAGCAAGAGGTGTGGTATAGAGGGTCTTGTATGTTCCGTTTTTCGGTGTTTTTCCAAGGAGTCTCCGAATAGCACTCCTGACATCGGCGTAGAGAAGATTCCCCTGAATGAGAGATGCTTTAACTTCCGCTTTGTTGCGGGCAGTCTCAAGGTAGGCAAAGACAATCCCGAGCAGACCCAGCATGGCTGCAATAATGGAGAGGGTAATGAAAAGGGTAACACCGCGACGCATT